>NZ_VWWK01000069.1:0-33735 GCF_011753035.1 Burkholderia sp. Ax-1720
GCTCAGGCCGCCGGGCGGGCGGCCGGCTGGGCCGCGTCGGCCGGCTGGGCCGTCGCGCAGGCCGGGCAGGAGCGGCCCGGCACGTAGTGCGGCGATTGCTGGTCCTCGGCCGACACCACGGCGCGGCAGGCGAAGCAGGTCACGTCGGCGGTCGGCTCCAGCTGCGGGTTGAGCGCGGTGCGGTAGTCGAACACGAAGCAGTCGCCGTGGTAATGCGCGCCGCCGACTTCCTCGAAATACTTCAGGATGCCGCCCTCGAGCTGGTAGACGTGGTCGATGCCGATGTCCTTCATGTGGATCGCGGCCTTCTCGCAGCGGATCCCGCCGGTGCAGAACGACACCACGGTCTTGCCTTCGAGATCGGCGCGGTTCGCGTCGATCACGGCCGGGAATTCGCTGAACTTGTCGATGCGGTAGTCGAGCGCCTGGTCGAAGGTGCCGACGTCGACCTCGAAGGCATTGCGGGTATCGAGCATCACCACCGGCCGGCCTTCGTCGTCATGGCCCCGGTCGAGCCAGGCCTTCAGCGTGCGGGCGTCCACCGAGGGCGCGCGGCCCAGTTCCGGCTGGATCGCCGGCTTCTTCATGGTGATGATCTCGCGCTTGATGCGCACCAGCATGCGCCGGAACGGCTGCGAATCGGACAGGCTTTCCTTGAACTGCAGGTCGGCGAACTTGCCGGCGAACAGCGCATCCTCGCGCAGATAGGCGACGAACGCGTCGGTGGCCTCGCGCGGGCCGGCGATGAACAGGTTGATGCCCTCGGGGGCGAGCAGGATCGTGCCGCGCAGCCCGAGCGACTGGCAGCGCTCGGTGACGAGCGGCCGCCAGGCTTCGGGCGACTCGATCGTGACGAAGCGGTAGGCGGCGAGGTTGACGATGGACATGATGAACCGGGGATGAAGCGGGGCGGGCACGGCTCGCGCGGGCGCCGGGGCCGGCGCAAATGGGGTGCGATACCGTGCGGCAGGCCGCCGCGTGAATGAGCAAACCCGTATTATCCCGCAAACGCGCCGGCAAACCAGTCGGCCGGGCGATGGAGGCAGGATGTCGCGGCCCAGGCCCGGCCTGGCCGGATGGCCGGCTGCGTCGATTTTTGCCGCGCGCGGGCGTTGCCTTCGTCGTGACGCGGCTACAATAACGCCCATGTCAGATCCCCGTTTCGTCCATCTTCGCGTTCACTCCGAATTCTCGATTGCCGACGGCATCGTGCGCCTCGACGACCTGGTCAAGGCGGCGGCCGCCGACGGTCAGGGCGCGCTCGCCCTCACCGATCTCGGCAATGCATTCGGTCTCGTCCGTTTCTACCAGGAAGCCCGCGGCAAGGGCGTCAAGCCGATCGCCGGCTGCGATGTCTGGATCACCAACCACGACGATCGCGACAAGCCCTCGCGCCTCTTGCTGCTGGTGCGCGACAAGGCCGGCTACCTGAATCTCTGCGAGCTGCTCTCGAAGGCCTGGCTCACCAACCAGTATCGCGGCCGCGCCGAGGTCGACGCGCAATGGCTCGAATCCGAGCTCGGCCAGGGCCTGCTGGCGCTGTCGGGCGCGCAGCAGGGCGATATCGGCATCGCGCTGGCGGCCGGCAACGCCGAGGCCGCGCGCCGCCATGCGCAGCGCTGGGCCCGCGTGTTCCCGGGCGGCTTCTACATCGAGCTGCAGCGCTACGGCCAGCCCGGCGGCGAGGCCTATGTGCAGGAAGCCGCCAAGCTCGCGGCCGAGCTGCAGCTGCCGGTGGTCGCCACACATCCGCTGCAGTTCATGGGCGACGAGGATTTCACCGCGCACGAGGCGCGTGTCTGCATCTCGGAAGGCGACATCCTCGCCAATCCGCGCCGCCAGAAGCGCTTCACCATCGATCAACGCTTCCGCACCCAGGCCGAGATGGCCGAGCTGTTCGCCGACATCCCCTCGGCGGTGCAGAACACGGTCGAGATCGCCAAGCGCTGCAACCTCAAGCTCGAGCTCGGCAAGCCCAAGCTGCCGCTGTTCCCGACGCCGGACGGCATGTCGCTCGACGACTACCTGGTCCAGCTCTCGCAGGAAGGGCTCGAGAAGCGCCTGGTGCAGCTGTTCCCCGACGAGGCCGAGCGGGACGCGCAGCGCGCGACCTACTACCAGCGCCTCGAATTCGAATGCAACACGATCAAGAAGATGGGTTTCCCCGGCTACTTCCTGATCGTGGCGGACTTCATCAACTGGGCCAAGAACAACGGCGTGCCGGTCGGCCCGGGCCGCGGCTCGGGCGCGGGCTCGCTGGTGGCCTATTCGCTGGGCATTACCGACCTCGATCCGCTGCGCTACAACCTGCTGTTCGAGCGCTTCCTGAATCCGGAGCGGGTCTCGATGCCCGACTTCGACATCGACTTCTGCCAGCACGGCCGCGATCGCGTGATCCAGTACGTGAAGGAGAAGTACGGCGCCGACGCGGTCTCGCAGATCGCCACCTTCGGCACCATGGCCGCCAAGGCGGCCGTGCGCGACATCGGGCGGGTGCTCGACCTCGGCTACATGTTCACCGACGGCGTGGCCAAGCTGATCCCGTTCAAGCCGGGCAAGCACGTCACCATCGCCGACGCGATGAAGGAAGAGCCGCTGCTGCAGGAGCGCTACGACAACGAGGACGAGGTCCATCAGCTGCTCGATCTCGCGCAGCGCGTCGAGGGCCTCACGCGTAACGTCGGCATGCACGCCGGCGGCGTGCTGATCGCGCCGGGCAAGCTGACCGATTTCTGCCCCTTGTACGCCCAAGGCGACGACGGCGGCGTGGTCAGCCAGTACGACAAGGACGACGTCGAGGCGGTCGGGCTGGTGAAGTTCGACTTTCTGGGCCTGACCACCCTGACCATCCTCGACTGGGCCGAGCGCTTCATCCGCCGGCTCGATCCGGCCAAGGCCGACTGGTCGCTGGCCCAGGTCCCGCTCGACGATCCCGCCTCGTTCCAGATCCTCAAGAAGGCGAACACGGTCGCCGTGTTCCAGCTGGAAAGCCGCGGCATGCAGGGCATGCTGAAGGACGCCCAGCCCGACCGCTTCGAGGACATCATCGCGCTCGTGTCCTTGTACCGGCCGGGCCCGATGGACCTGATCCCGAGCTTCTGCGCCCGCAAGCACGGCCGCGAGAAGGTCGAGTACCCGGATCCGCGCGTCGAGCCGGTCCTGAAAGAGACCTACGGCATCATGGTCTATCAGGAGCAGGTGATGCAGATGGCGCAGATCATCGGCGGCTACTCGCTGGGCGGCGCCGACTTGCTGCGTCGCGCGATGGGCAAGAAGAAGCCCGAGGAGATGGTCAAGCACCGCGAGATCTTCGCCGAGGGCGCCGCGAAGAACGGCCTCACGCGCGAGAAGTCGGACGAGATCTTCGACTTGATGGAGAAGTTCGCGGGTTACGGCTTCAACAAGTCGCACGCGGCCGCCTACGCGCTGCTGGCCTACTACACCGCCTGGCTGAAGGCGCATCATCCCGCCGAATTCATGGCGGCCAACATGACGCTCGCGATGGACGACACCGACAAGGTGAAGATCCTGTTCGACGACTGCGAGCTCAATGGCCTGAAGGTGCTGCCGCCCGATATCAACCAGTCCGAATACCGCTTCGAGCCTGTCGCCGAAGCCGACGGCAAGCGCTCGAAGACGATCCGCTACGGCCTGGGCGCCGTCAAGGGCAGCGGCCAGAACGCGATCGAGGAGATCCTGCGGGCGCGCAAGGAAGGCGGTGTGTTCAAGGACCTGTTCGACTTCTGCGAACGGATCGACCGCCGCCTCGTCAACCGCCGCACCGTGGAGGCGCTGATCCGCGCCGGCGCCTTCGACGTGCTGACGGCCAACCGCGCGCAGCTGATCGCCTCGGTGCCGCTCGCCATGGAGGCGGCCGACCAGGCCGAGGCCAACGCGATGCAGGCCGGCCTGTTCGACATGGGCGCCGAGTCGCCGCACGCGCATGCGCTGGTGGACGAACCGGCCTGGGACGAGAAGCGTCGCCTGCAGGAGGAAAAGGGCGCGCTCGGTTTCTACCTGTCGGGGCACCTGTTCGACGCCTATCGCGAGGAAGTCCGCCGTTTCGCGCGGATGAAGCTCGGCGAGCTGAAGGAAGGGCGCGACAAGCTGGTGGCCGGCGTGATCGCCTCGCTGCGCACCCAGATGACGCAACGCGGCAAGATGATCATCGCGCTGCTCGACGACGGCACCGGCCAGTGCGAGATCACGGTGTTCAACGAGCAGTTCGACGCGAACCGCGGCCTGTTCAAGGAAGACGAACTGCTGATCGTGCAGGGCCAGGCGCGCAACGACGCGTTCACGGGCGGGATCCGCTTCACGGCCGATGCGGTGATGGATCTCGAGCGCGCGCGCAGCCGCTACGCGCAGGCCGTGCGCATGACCATGAACGGCAATGCCGACGCGGCCGCGCTGCGTCGCGTGCTGGAGCCGCATGTGGCCAAGGCCGAACCCGCGCCGGCCGTCGCGGCACCGGCGCCGGCGCCGTCCCGCGGCGGGCGCGAGGGACGCGATGGCGGCCGCCGCGCGCCGATGCCGATGCCGAACGGGCTGGCCGTGCAGATCCTCTACAACAACGCGCGCGCGCAGGGCGAGATGCGGCTGGGCGACGCCTGGCGCGTCAAGCCGAGCGATACCCTGCTGGCCGAGCTGCGCGCCATCTTCGGCGACGGCACGGTGGAAATCGCCTACTGAGTCACGAAATCGGCCCGGTCATTCGACCGGGCCGATTCGCTGTGTCTCCCGCCGCTCGTTTTCATCCGCTGGCCTCGCCGCCGCTTCCGGCGCGCGCCGTGCCCGCTCCCCACGCGGGGCGCCGCGGAATCGAGTACAGTGCGAGCCTCGATCCCCACCACACCAGAACCCAGACCGTGGCCGCCCTGTTTCCCCCTGATCGCCGTCCCGAGAGCATCCTGGTCGTCGCGACGCGCCGTATCGGCGACGTGTTGCTGACCACGCCGATCGTCCGCTCGCTGAAGGCGCGCTGGCCCGATACGCCGATCGACATGCTGGTGTTTCGCGGCACCGAGGGCGTGCTCGAGGGCAATCCGGACATCCGTCGCGTGATCGTGGTGGCCCAGCGCGCCGGGCTCGGCGAGCGCCTGCGCGACGCGGCGCGGCTCTGGCGCCGCTACGACCTGGCCTGCGCGGCGCTCAGCTCGGATCGGCCGCGCTATTACACCTGGTTCGCCGGGCGGCGGCGCGTGGGCCTGGTCGATCCGAATCGCGTCAATCTCTGGACGCGTTTCCTGCTGAACCGGATCGCGATCAACGATCACCAGCACGAACACACCGTGATCAGCACGCTGGCGCTGGCGCCGGCAATCGGCGTCGAACCGGTGCCCGAGGTGGTCGCGCCGGGGCTCGGCGGCGACCCCGCGCAGCGCGAGCGCTTCGACGCGCTGCTCGCGAGCTCGCCGGCGATCGCCGCGGGGCAGCCGCTGGTGGTGCTGCACCCTTATCCGATGTTCGCCTACAAGCAATGGCGGCGCGATGGCTGGGTCGAGCTGATCGGCTGGTTGCGCGGCCTGGGCTACGCGATCGCCTTGAGCGGCGGTCCCGCCGCGAACGAGCGCGAATATGCCGAGCAGATCGCGACGGCGGCCGGCGGCGAGGTGCTGAACCTGGTCGGGCGCCTGTCGTTCGGCGAGAGCGCCGAGCTGGTGCGGCGCGCCAGGCTGTTCGTCGGCCCCGATACCGGCGCCACCCACGTGGCCGCGGCCACCGGCACGCCCGTGATCGCGCTGTTCGGGCCGTCCGACCCGGTGCGCTGGGGCCCCTGGCCGCAAGGCTGGCGCGGCCAGGGCAATCCCTGGCCGCTGGTGGGTTCGGGGCGTCACGGCCAGGTGTTCCTGCTGCAGGGCGAGGGCAGTTGCGTGCCTTGCCGCAAGGAAGGCTGCGAGCGTCATGTCGGCAGCTACAGCGACTGCCTGCTGCAGATGTCGACCGCGCGCGTGGCGGCGGTCGCGGCCGAGATGCTCGGCCTGCCGGCCGAGGCGGCGCGCTCGGCGCCTTCGCGGGTGATCAACGCCATCCACCTGGTGCGGCCGGCGGCCTGAGCGGGCGCCGGCTCGCCAGCGCCTCAGGCGCGTTCCAGGGCCGCGCGCGGCGCGCCTTCGGATCGATAGCCGCAGCCGATCAGGATCCCGGCCAGCAGCACGAACAGGTGCCCTTCCGAGAAATCGAGCAGCAGCGAGTTCGCGCCGCAGCCGATCGTGAAGATCGTGAGCCAGGCCAGCAGCAGATGGCGCGAGCGCGCGTCCAGCGAGCGGCTGGCGCGCCATGCCTGCACCAGCAGGTTGATGAAGAGCGCGAGGCCGAGCGTGCCGAGCTGCACGGCCATCAGCAGGTATTCGTTGTGCGGGTTCTCGGTCAGCCTGGCTTCGGCGAGGGTCTTGCCGGCCGCCAGGCGCTTGAATTCCACGCCGAGCCCCGCCACGCCGTAGCCGACCAGGGGGCGCTCGGCATAGAGCCCGAGCGCGCGCTGGTACCAGGCCAGGCGCAGGCCCGACGAGGTGGCCGCATCGGTCTGCCGGTAGGCCTGCACTTCGCCGGCCACCTGCATCAGGCGGCTGTCGTGGCGCGTCAGCACCAGGCCGGCGCCGGCCAGCGCGGCCAGCACGAACAGCAGCGCGGCCGCCGCCGCGAGCTTGGGCGAGCGGCGGCGCAGGCGGGCCAGCACGCGCCAGGCGATCACCGCCACCAGTAGCAGGCCGATCACCTGGCCGGTGCGCCCCTGCAGCATCACGTAGACATACGCCAGCGCCAGCGCCGCGATCGCGCCCAGCGCGATCCGCGCGCGCGCGGCACGCGCGGCCAGCATCAGGTCGGCGGCCTGGTAGAACAGCAGCGCGCCGAACATGCCGGCCGCGATGTGGTTCTTGAACACCCAGGCGCGGGAAGTCGGCAGCCCGGCTTCATAGAGCGGGCCGATCCGGCTCAGGCCCAGGAAGTTGCTGGTGGCCAGCAGCAGCACCGCCACCAGGGTCGCGAACAGGCTCCAGCGCGCGATCGCGGCCCAGCTCGGCGCGGCATCGCGAAAGGCGAGCACCGCGAAGGGCAGCAGCAGGAGCTTGTCGTACTTGGCGACCCATTGCCAGCCGTCGTGCGCCGGCGCGACCGACCAGGCCACGCTCGCGGCCAGCGCGGCGAGCAGCAGCAGGGCGGCCAGCGCGGTGCCCTGGCGCGGCAGCGCCGGCAGGCCGCGCCAGCATTCCGGCGCGCTCAGCACCGCCAGCGCGAAGAGGGCGCAGAACACGTTGGTCAGCGCGGTGGAGACGGGCACCATGCACATCGCGAGGATCGCGAGCGCGCGGGCGAGCGTCAGCCGGCGGCTCGGGAGCGCGGGCTGCGGGGCGATCGTGGACATCGGCGGGATCATTCGCGGGAATCGGCGGCGCCGCGCGGGGAAGGCGCGACGCGCGGGCAGGTCGGCGGGATCAGGAGAACGCGCGCTTGAGGCGCGAGCGCAGCAGCGCACGCTTGAGGCGGCCGTCGAGCGGCGGCTCGGCCAGCGCCAGCGTGGCACCGGCGGGCTGGCCGCGGCGCAGGTAGTAGCGGTCGAAGGTGGCCTGCGTCATGCCCCACTTGTTGAGGAACTGGCGGCGGCCGTCGTTCTTCACGATCTTGCCGGTGCTCTTCTGCTGGAAGTGATAGACCAGGCTGTCGCCGACGCCGAGGAAGATCCGGCAGCCGGCATCCCACATCTTCATCGACAGGTCGTTGTCGCTGCTCATGCCGGGGCTCAGCTCGCTGCTGTAGCCGCCGACGCGGTGCCACCAGTCGCGATGCACGAGGGTCGGCGGCCAGGTCGCGCCGAGCCAGTCGGCGCGCTTCAGGCCCGGCGTGGCGGCGGCCAGCGCGTCGAGGTCGAGCGCGGCGGCGTCGCGGCCGAAATCGCGCACCACCACGCAGGGGTTGCCGGTGTCGATCGGCTCGACCATGGTGCCCGACAGCATGAACAGGTTCGAGGGCAGGCCTGCGATGCGGGCCGCCAGCGCCGTATCCCAGCCCGGGCAGACGGCCATGTCGTCGTTCATGTAGACGATGTACTCGCGCGTGGCGCGCGCCGCGGCCAGGTTCACCGCGTGGCAGATGCCGATGTTGGCGGGCGAGGCCGTGTGCTCGATGCCTTCCTGGCGAACCCAGTCGAGCGTGCCGTCCGAGCCGTCGTTGACGTGCACGATGATCTGGTGATCATGTGCCGAATGGCGGCGCAGGCTCGCGATCACACATTGCAGGTACGGGAGGTTGTTCCAGGTCGGGATGAGGATGGAGAACATGGCGATCGGCTTCGGGAACGGAGGTCGGGCATGGCCGGCTCGGGCCGGCGTGCTGCGCGACGGGTGGCCCGCATTGTACCCGTCCCGTCGCGCGCGCCGCCGGCTCAGGCGCGGGGTGGCTTGCCGGCGGCGCGCGCGCCGAGCTTGAGGAAACGGTAGTAGACCGTCTCGGCGTTGAATACCGCGATCATGAAGCCGGCGCGCCCGTCGAGGAAGCCGCGCCGCAGGAAGTAGGTGCGCACGAAGGCCCAGGCGCCGCGGCCCAGCGCCTTGCCGAAGCCGCCGCGCTGGCCGGCCGCGTGGCGTTGCCTGGCGCCCGCGCTCGAATAGCTGTCGAGCTTGCGCAGCACCGATTCGAAGTCCTCGTAGGAGTAGTGCAGCAGCTTGCCCGTCAGGCGCGCGGCGGGCCCGTCGTGGATCAGCCGTTCGTGCACCAGGTCGTCGGAGAAGCGCGCCGTGCCGCGCCTGAACAGCCGCGGAATCCAGTCGGGATACCAGCCGCCGTGCCTGATCCAGCTGCCGCAGAAGCTCGACAGGCGGTCGATGGCGTACATGTCGGCGCCCGGCGCGCGGATCGCGGCGCGGATCGAGGCGGCCAGCTCGGGCGTGACCACCTCGTCGGTATCGAGCGAGAGGATCCAGTCGGTCGACAACTGGGCGATCGCGCGGTTCTTCTGCGGCCCGAAGCCGGGCCAGTCGGGCTCGACCACCACGCGCGCGCCGTGGGCCCGGGCGATCTCGACGGTCGCGTCGGTGCTGCCGCCGTCGATCAGCACCACCTCGTCGGCGAAATCGAGCGAGGCGAGGCAGTCGGAGAGGCGGGCGGCGGCGTTCAGCGCGATCAGCGCGACGCCGAGAGTGGGTTCGGCCATGCGAGAGGGTCGGAAGCGAGACAGGCGGTGCGCGCGAGTATACCTTCCCGGCGCCCCCCGGCGGCCGCTTCCGGGCGCCGCCGCGGCGGCCTTCCTCCGGCCCCGGTTTCTGGATGGGCGGAAGGCTATAATGTTTCGCCAATTTTTTGATGTGCGGCGATTCGTCGTCGAGCATAGCGCCGCGAATTCGCGCGGCAACCTGGAAGGACCTGATTTGGAAACCCAGAACACCCTGCGCAAGTCGATCGGCACGGGCGCCAACACCTCGCCGCAGGCGGTGATGCGCCGTCTCTGGCCGTATATCCGCCCGCTGATCCTGATCATCGTGCTGGCGATCGTCGCGATGGGCGTGGTGGCGGCGACCGAGGCCGGGATTCCCGCCATGCTCAAGCCGCTGCTCGACCACGGCTTCGGCGCGCACAGCAGCGAACGCGCCAAGTGGTTCGTGCCGGCCGCGATCATCGGCCTGGCGCTGGTGCGCGGGGTCGCGCAATACGCCTCGAACTACCTGCTCAACTACGTCTCGAACCGGATCCTGCTGAAGCTGCGGCTGGAGATGTTCGAGCGCATGATCCACACCAGCGCCTCGTTCTTCCAGCGCGAGACGGCCAGCACCGTGATCAACGCGGTGGTGTTCGAGGTGAACCAGATCCTCAGCGTGCTGACCGGCGTGATGATCACCCTGGTGCGAGACTCGATGACGGTGATCTTCCTGCTCGGCTACCTGTTCTACCTGAACTGGCAGCTCACGCTGATCGTCGCGGTGATCCTGCCCGGCATCGGCTGGCTGGTCAGCAAGATCAACCGCCGCCTGCGGCGCCTGAACCGCGAGCACCAGACGCTGACCAACGAGCTGTCCTACATCGTCGAGGAGACCGTGGCCGGCTACAAGGTGGTCAAGACCCACAACGGCGAGCGCTACGAGATGGACCGCTTCACGGCGATGAGCAAGCGCCTGCGCGGCTACGCGATGCGCATGACGATCTCGGGCGGCCTGGCCCAGCCGATCACGCAGTTCCTGTCCTCGATCGCGCTGGCGATCGTGATCACCATCGCGGTGGTGCAGTCGGCCAACGACCAGACCACGGTGGGCGGCTTCGTGGCCTTCGTCACCTCGATGCTGCTGGTGATCTCGCCGCTCAAGCACCTGATCGACGTGAACCAGCCGCTGCAGCGCGGCATGACGGCCGCCGAGCTGATCTTCGGCCTGATCGACGAGCCGCTCGAGCCCAAGGGCGGCGGCCGGCCGCTGGCCCAGGCGCGCGGCGAGATCGAATACCGCGCGGTGTCCTTCGACTACGGCGCGAGCGAGCGCCCCACGCTCGACCGGATTTCCTTCAAGGTCGCGCCGGGCGAGATGGTGGCGCTGGCCGGGCCCTCGGGCGGCGGCAAGTCGACCCTGGTGAACCTGCTGCCGCGCTTCTTCGACGCCACCGACGGCGCGATCCTGGTCGACGGCGTGCCGATCGTCGACTACGACGTGCATGCGCTGCGCAGCCAGCTGGCGATGGTCAGCCAGGACGTGGTGCTGTTCAACGACAGCATCGCGGCCAACGTCGCCTATGGCGGCACCCCGAATCGCGAGCGCGTGCAGGCCGCGCTCGAGGCCGCCAACCTGGCCGAGATGGTGGCGGCGATGCCCGAGGGCATGGACACGCTGATCGGCGGCAACGGCATGCGCCTGTCGGGCGGCCAGCGCCAGCGCCTGGCGATCGCGCGCGCGATCTACAAGGACGCGCCGATCCTGATCCTCGACGAGGCCACCTCGGCGCTCGATTCGGAATCCGAACGGCACGTGCAGGCCGCGCTGGAGCGGCTGATGGAAGGGCGCACCACGCTCGTCATCGCGCACCGGCTGTCGACCATCGAGCGCGCCGACCGGATCCTGGTGCTCGAGGCCGGCCGCATCGCCGAGGAGGGCAGCCACGACGAGCTGCTGCGCCGCAACGGGCTCTACGCGCACCTGCATCGCATCCAGTTCCAGCAGCAGGCCGCCTGAGCGAGCTCCGGGCGCCGGGCAGGCCTGTCACGCCCCGGCATCCGTCCCCATGCTAGTCTTCCGGTGTCGGCCGACCACACGGCCGGCCAACCTGGGAGAAACGACATGAAGACGTCTCGATGGCTGCTCGCGGTGTGGCTCACCGGTTCACTGGCTTCCTCGCTCGCGTTCGCGCAGCAGCCGCCCCATGGCGGCGACCACGGTCCCGGCCCTGGCGGCCATGGTGGCCCCGGCGGTCCGGGCCAGTATCATCCGCATCCCGGCCATGGCGGCACGGCCGGCCATCCGCCGATGCGTCCCGCGCCGCGCGACGAACCGCCCGGCGGTTTCATCGAAGGCCATCGCGACTGGCATCGCGGCGATCGCCTGCCGAGCGAGTACCGGGACCGTCAATACGTGATCGACGACTGGCGCAGCTACAACCTGCCGCCGCCGCGCCGCGGTTACCAGTGGGTCGGGATCGGCGGCGACCATCTGCAGGTACAGATCGGCACCGGCATCGTGCTGAGCATCGGCCCCTGAGCGCCCCTTCGTACCTCGCTGCCGGGAACCCGGCTCGCCAAGAAAAAATGCCCGCGTCGAGCGGGCATTTTTCATGGTGTCGCGAGCGCGGCGAGCACGCACGGTGTCATCGCGCGGGCGGCGGCCCGGTTTTCCGATCCGCCTGGTCGGGCGCTTCGTGGCGGTGCGCCGGCCACCACCAGCGCTCGATGCGCGCCAGCACCGCGCACACCAGCAGCGCGCAGACCGTGCCCAGCGTGACCTCGCCCAGCCGGATCAGCGGGATGTCCCACAGCGGGCCGTTGCCGGGAAACAGCATCACGATGGTGGCGGTCACGCCGCCCAGGCGCGCGGCGCTGCCCACGTCGAGGCACCAGCAGATCACGATGGTGGCGGCGATCGCGACCGCGTAGGCCAGCAGGCGCGGGGTGATGTCGGCATGGCCGAGCGCGGCGCCGGCGAAGCCGAGCACGCCGCCCACCATCGCGCCGATGAACTGGTCGCGCGACAGGTTCATGGTGTCGGCGTATTGATGCTGGGTCACGGCGATCGCGGTCACGGCCGCCCACACCGCCTGCTCCGAATGCAGCGCGAGGCCGATCCCGTAGGCCAGGCAGGCGCCGCACACGGCCTGCAGGGCCATCACCGCGCCCTGGGCCGCGCGCTGGCGCAGCGACATGCCCTTGAACAGCGAGGCCAGCGACTGCTGGATCTGGCGGCGCGTCTCGTCGAGCGTGCGGATCGTGTCCATCGCGTCCCGCCTCGCGCTCAGGCCGTCTTCGCCGACGTATCGGGGCTGCCGGCGCTGTCGTCCGGGCCCGGGTCGTCGAGCCCGGCATCGCGCGTCTCCGGCATCGCCACCGCCACCAGCGCCACCGCCAGCGCGCCGGCCACCGCCAGCCCGAAGAAGCTCATGGTGTTGCCGAAGTGATCGGCCGCGAAGCCCGCCAGGGTGGTGCTGAGCGTCGCGCCGATCCCGGCGGCCAGCCCGAACAGGCCGATGCAGAGGTTGTAGCGGCCCTTGCCGCCGGCCACGTCGGCCGCGATCAGCGGCAGCATCACGCCGAACACCGCCGCGCTGATGCCGTCGAGCATCTGCACCGGCACCAGCAGGTAGGGGCTGCCGACCCCGGCGAACAGCAGGGCGCGCACCGGCAGGGCGGCGAAGCCGAGCAGCAGGATCGGCCGGCGCCCCCAGCGCTGCGAGGAGCGGCCGACCCAGGGCGAGAGCATCGCCACGATCGCCTGCGGGACGATGATGCAGGCCGCGATCACCAGTTGCACGTTGTCGCCCATGCCGGCCGTCACCTCGCCCGCGGCGAGGTTCAGCATCGCCGCGTTGGACAGGTGGAACAGCACCACGCAGGCCGCGAACACTAGCATGCGGCGGTCGCGCAGCAGGTCGAAGATGGTTTCGCGCTCGCCCTCGACGGCATCGCGCGCGCGACCCGTGGTGGGCGCCACCACCGTGTGGGTGGGCTGGATCATCGACAGCGCGACCAGCGCCGGCATGGCCAGCGCCGCGGTCAGCCAGAACACCGCGCGCGCCGAGATGTACTCGCCCGTCAATCCCATCAGCCCCGCCGCCACCGCGCTGCCGATCGAGGCCCAGCGCGCGTTGCGGCCGAGCCGGTCGCCGAGGTTGGCGCGCCCCACCAGGGCGAACGAGATGGCCGCCAGGGCCGGCGTCAGCATGCAGCTGGCGAAGCCGTGGAACACCTCGGCCGCCATCACCGGCACGATGGTCGGGCTGCTGGCGAGCAGCACCGCCGACAGGATGATGGCCGCGATCGCCCAGGCGGCCGCGCCCTTCTTGTTCTTCAGCGCGTCGACCGCGGCGCCGCCCGGCACCTGGCTGATCATCGCGCTGATGGTGCCGATCGACAGCACCAGGCCGATCTCGCCCTGGGTCCACTTGTGCGAGGCGAGATAGGACGCGATGAACGGCCCGAAGCCCGTCTGCACGTTCGCGACGAAGAAGTTGAGCCAGTCGAGGGAGCGCAGGCTGCGGATGCTGACCGTGTTGCCGCCCGTCATCGATTGGCACCCGCGCTGCTGGAGGCCGGCGTCGCGGCGGGCGGCGATACGGCGATCACCGGCTTGTCGGCCTGGTAGGGCGGCGAGGCCTTCAGCTGGGCGTCGGACAGCTCCAGCAGGGCGCGCAGCGACTTGTCCTTCGGCGCGAAGCGCAGCGCCGACCAGCTCGCGGCGATGGTGCGCCGATCCGGGTTCACCAGGCTGCCGAGATCCAGCACCACGGCTTGAGGCTGCGCATCGCGGTCGATCAGCACGTCGACCACGCGGCCGATCTCGGTGCCGTTGCCGCGCTGCACGTCGGCATCGACGATCGGCATCAGGCCCGGCGTCTCGTCGGCATGCGAGGAGCCGCTCAGCGACACCGCCTTGGGGCGGTCGGCCGGCGGCAGCTCGCCGGCCGGCACGTCGAGCAGGATCGGCTGGCTGCGCCCGCCCGGCGTGAAGCGGAACAGGCGCCACGGGAAGCTGACCTTGCGGTCGCCGATGCCCATGAAGCCCTGCAGGTTGACGATCATCCGGTTCGGCTTGCCGGCCGAGTCGGCGATCATGTCGACCGCGCGGCCGATCACCTTGCCGTCGCGGCGCCGCACCTCGCTGTCGAGCAGCGAATGCACCTGGTTGCGCTCGATGGTGCGCGTCTGGATCAGCGGCGGCGGAGGCGGAGGCGGCGCAGGGGGCGGGGGCGGCGGCGAGGGGCGCTTGACCACGCGCGGGCGCGGCGCCTCGCGGTGCGGCTTGCGCTGCGTGTCGCCGTCGTCGGGAGCCTCGACCTCGGAGGCGGGCTCGGGCGTGGCGATCGGCAGGCCGTCCTCGTCGAGCGTCTCGACGGCCGCGTCGACGATCGGCGCGGGCGCCTGCGGGGCGCGGAACAGGCTGCAGCCGGACAGCGCGAGCGTGGCGAGCAGCGCGGCGAGGATGGGCGCCCGGGCACGGGCGAAGATCGGGAAACGAATGGCTAGACGCGGAATGCCGCCGCTCATCAACTGGGACTCCATGGGCCGGGGCAGGCCGGGTAGACGGCGCTGCGGCGATTGATGGCCGATGCCGTGGCGGCATCGCGCAGGGCCAGAGTTTAACCTGTGCGCGCGGCCGGTTCGCGAAAACGGGGGACTGTAAGCTGCCCGGCGCGAGCGGGGCGGCACGTTTCATGCGTCGCCGGCGGCCGTGACGGGCTCGTTGCGCGGGGCTTCAGGCGCCGTTGGCGCTGCCTCATTTCGGCGGCAGCGTCTTCACGAAGGCGAGCGCGGCGTCGAGCAGGCGCCGTCGCACCGCGTCCTGCGCGCAACGCTCGGGCGAGACCCAGACCCAGCCCGTCATCGGCCGCCCGCCGTTGCGCATCGGCTCGATCCCGTCGAGCGCGAGCGCCCAGCCCTCCCGGCCCTTGCCCAGGCGCACCAGCATGCCGTCGTGGCGCGCCGCGCAGAGCAGGTTGCCGTCGGCCATCCAGGCCCAGCCGCCGAACATCGCGCGGCCGGTGATCCAGGCTTCGTCGCGCAATTCGTCGTTGACGACTTCCTCGAGACCGAGATCGCGTGTCATGCAGGCTCCTGGCGGCAACGGTGGGATGTCGGGGCGATTGTAGGCGAGCGCGGCGCCTGGCGCATGCCTCGGCCGGCTGCCTCGACCGCTCGCCTCAACCATCCGCCTCGGGTTCGAGCCCGACCGACGCGAACAACTGCTCGCGCAGCCAGCGATGCGCGGCATTCGCCTCGTTGCGCGGATGCCAGGCCGCGCTCAGCCCGAAGCCGGCCACCTCGACCGGCAGCGGCAGCAGGTCGAGCCGGTCGGCGAAGCGCAGCAGGAAACGCTCGGGCAGCGCGCAGACATGGTCGGTGGCCTCCAGCACCAGCGGCGCGAGGTGGTAGTGCTGCACCGAGATCGCCACGCGGCGGCCGCGGCCGGTACGCGCCAGCAGATCGTCCATGAAACCGTGGAAGCCGCCGCCGTCGCCCGATACCAGCACGTGGCCGAGCGCGCAGTAGGCATCCAGGTCGGGCGGCGCGAGGCCGCGCGGATGGCCCTTGCGTTGCGCCATCACGTAGCGCTCGTGGAACAGGGCGCGCGATTGCAGGCCCGCCGGAATCGAAAAGTCCGCGGCGATCAGCAGGTCGGCCGTGCCGCTCTCGAGCCAGTTGGCGAAGCTGTCGACGGGCACCGTGCGGAACGCCAGGCGCAGCTTCGGGGCGAGTTGCGCGACGCGCCGCACCAGGTCCACGCCCGCCATTACGAAGCCGTTGTCGCTGGCGAGGATCTGGAAGGTGCGCGCGTCCTGCGCGGGGTCGAAACCGGCACCATGCGCGAGCGCCGCCTGCAGGCTCTGCAAGGCGGCGCGCAGCGGCTCGCGGATCGCCAGCGCGCGGGCCGTCGGCGTCATGCCGCGGCCGTTGCGGGCCGGCACCAGCAGCGGGTCGCCGGTCAGTTCGCGCAACCGCGCCAGTTGCGCCGACAGCGCGGGCTGGCTCAGGTGCAGCCGCGCCGCCGCGCGCGTGACGTTGGCCTCGTCGAGCAGCACGTCGAGCGAACCGAGCAGGGCCAGGTCCGCGCCGCGCAGCGACGACAAGCTATTTGTCATGTGGATGTCTCCCATATCGACAATCGATTTCAAATATACCAAGCGCGCACGCAGACTGTCGCCCTGACTCGAGGATCGAACCGGGAGGACCTCAGCATGGCAATAGCGGAACCCGAGCGACACGCGCTGCGTGCGCTCGCGAGCGCCAATTTCGCGGTGGGCGCGATGTCGTATGGCGTGGTCGGCGCGCTGCCCGCGCTGGCCGGCGCCTGGCGCATCACGCCGGGGCGGGCGGCGCTGCTGATGAGTGCGTTCTCGATCGCCTTCGCGATCGGCGCGCCCTTGCTGCAGATGCTGGCCGGGCATGCGCGGCGACGCAGCCTGCTGCTGGGCGGGCTCGTCACGCTGGTGGCGGCGACGCTGGCCGGCGCGGCCGCGCCGGGCTTCGGCTGGCTGCTCGCCACGCGCATCGTGGCCGGCATCGGCGCGGGCGCGGTCAGCCCGCTGGCGAACGCGATCGGCGCCGAGATCACGCCCGTCGAGCGGCGCGGCAAGGCGCTCGCGGTGGTCTTCGTCGGCGTCACGCTATCGAGCGTGATCGCGGCGCCGCTGGCCGCGGCGATCGCGCAGACCTGGGGCTGGCGGATGGTGTTCGTGGTGCTGGCGGTGGCTTCGGCGGCCAGCGGCGGCTGGATCGTCTCGACCGTGCGCGATGCCTCGCGCGGCGAGCGCATGCGCCCGGCGGGGCTCGCGCGGCTCGTCGCGCAGCCGGCCACGGCGGCAGGCCTGGCCGTGATCGTGCTGCAGACGGCGGCGTTCTTCGCGACCTACACGCTGATCCTGCCGCTGGCGACGACGCGCTTCGGCGCGAGCGCGGCGCAGGGCGGACTGGCCCTGCTGGTGTTCGGCGTGACGGGGATCGTCGGGAATGTGGTCGCGCAGCGCCTGTCGCTGCGTTACTCGGCGGAGGCCCTGCTGAAGCTCGTGATGCGCACCATGGCCCCGGTGTTCGTCGCGATCGCGCTGCTTGGCGCGGTGGCCTGGGGCGAGGGGCCGAGGCAAGGCTTGTTGATCGCGCTGCTGGTGATATGGGCGCTGATGCAGGACCTGTTCTATCCCTCGCAGTTGCGGCGCGTGGTGTCGCTGGCGCCCGAGGCGCGCGGCATGGTGATCGCGCTCAATTCGTCGGGGATCTTTCTCGGCATTTCGCTGGGGGCGGGGATCGGCGGGCGGGTGGCCGATCATGTCGGGCTGGGGGCGCTGGCGCCCGTGTCGGCGGGGCTGACGCTGGCGGCCCTGGTCGCGCTGCTGGTGTCCGAGCGCTTCGTGGCGCGTGCCGCGAAACGCGATTCGCGGGAGGCGGGGCGGGTGGTTTGCCGGGGCGCTGCCGAGCGTGCCTAGCGGCTTGGGGGATCGGTGTGAGGCGGCGCGGCCAGTGTTCTGATGCACACTGGCCGCGTGCCCTTGTGCGTTGCCCGATGCGAGGCGCGGCCGGCTCAGTAGCCGTGCGTGACCAGCGACAGCACCGACAGGTCGGGATGCGAGCCGTCGACGATCAGCGCGCCGACTCGCTTCGCATCGGCCACCGCCTCGCCGGGCGTCGCGAAGCATTCCTCGCCGTTCGGATGGAACGGCACCGTATGGCCGGGCAGGGATGGGCTCGCGCCGGGATGGCAGACGTAGGCGACATAGGTGTAGCGGTTGGCGACCGCGCCCGCCGGTTTGACGGTGACGTGGATTTCATATCCCTCGTAGGGGATCGGATCGACTTGGGTCGGGACCTCGAGCGTTGCCGGCATGATGGCCTCCGTGTCGCCGCGGACGATGCGCGGGGAGCGCGTACCGGGCCCGCGATGGGCTGCTTCACGATTTCATTCTAGGCGAGATTCGGGCCGGGCTGCGTGGCGTGCAAGCCGGCGACACATGACGGTATTTGTCACGCAGCCTTGCGTGTCCGTCGCAGCAGCCTCGACGCCATCCAGATGATCAGCAGCGCGATCACGAAGCTTGCGACGAACAACACGCCCATCAGCACGTCTTCCTCTGTTTCGATGCCGTTCGCGCCCAACAGTTGGAACAGCGGCGCGAGCAGATCCCAGGCCTGGGCGCTCCCGACCCATCTCGCGAGTGGGTCGATCAGCGACAGCCCGAAGAAAACCGGAATGGCCAGGACAGTTGCCATCACGATACGAGGAATGGTTTTCATCGGACGTCTATCGTGCCGTGGCAAGGGAGGTTCGTGCCTCGAGGTTGACACATCCAGCCACCCAGCAAAGATGACAAGGGGAAGCAGGTTTCCCTACGCTTTATGACATCATTGCCCTCCCGAACCGACGGGCCGCGCGCACCTCATCCTCGCAGGATCCGGCGCGCGTCGCTCACCGCATTCCAGGAACGTCGCCATGAATTTCAGGTCCTTGCAGTGCTTCGTCATCCTGGCCGAGGAACTGAATTTCAGCCGCGCCGCCGAGCGCCTGCATATCGCGCAACCGGCGCTGAGCCAGCAGATCCGCTTGCTGGAGGAGCGGCTCGGCACCAAGCTCGTCGATCGCGCCAGGCGGCCTTTGCAGCTCACCGAGGCGGGCCACTATTTCTGCACCGAGGCGCGGCAGATCCTCGGCGCCTGGGAACAGGCGAGCCTCGGCGCGCAGGAAATCGGCATCGGGCAGCGCGGCTGGTTGTCGATCGGCTTCACGCGCTCCTCGATGTACAGCATCCTGCCGCCCGCCCTGAAGGCCTTTCATCAACGCTGCCCGGAAGTCGAACTGAAGCTGTTCGAGATGCTCACCGAGGAGCAGGCCGATGCGCTGCGCGACATGCGCATCCACATCGGCATTGGCCGCCAGCCGCTCGACATGCCCGGCTGCACCTCCTATTCCCTGCTGCGCGAACACGTGGTGGCGGTGCTGTCGCCCGATCATCCGCTGGCGGCCAGGAAGAAGCTGCGCATCGCCGAGCTCGAGGACACGCCGCTGATCCTGTACCCGAAACACCAGAACGCGCAATTCAAGCGCACCGTGTTGTCCCTGTATCGCGATGCGGGCGTGACGCCCTTCGTCGCGCATCAGGCCTACGAGATCCAGACAGCGATCGCGCTCGTCGCCGCCGGGCTCGGCGTGACCTTCGTCGGCGAGTCGGTGGCGCGCCAGGGACGCACGGACGTGGTGTACCGTCATCTCGTCGGCCCCGGCGCCTCCCGCTGGTCGACGCTCGCCGCCACGTTTCGCACCGCTGACGATTCGGCCCATCTGCGCAGCTTCCTCGCCTGCCTTCCCCCGCCGCTGCAAGGCGAAACACTATAAGCAAAGCCTTATGAAAGCATAAGGAACGCGTCTTGGACGCGGGCCGCCATGCTTCCTATCATCGATTTTCGTGCCCGGCACCGGCATGCATCGCAGATGCGCCCGGCCCGAGCCGGAAAACGGCGCAGGCCGTGTATCGAGCAGGGCCGCAGAGCCCTCGCGATTCGATGAAAAGAACATGGAGACGGCATGAGCCCATTCGACGAAGCAGCGACCATGCGAAAGGTGTACAGGCGGCTGATGCCCCTGCTTTTCGCGATGATGTTCTTCAACTACCTCGATCGCATCAACATCGGCTTCGCGGCGCTCGACATGAACAAGGCGCTGGGGTTCAGCCCGGCCGTGTTCGGCCTGGCGGGCAGCATGTTCTTCGTCGGCTACATGCTGCTCGAAGTGCCGAGCAACCTGCTGCTGCATCGCGTCGGCGCGCGCCGCTGGATCGCGCGGATCCTGCTCACCTGGGGCGCCGTGGCCGCCGCCACCGCCTTCGTGTTCGACGCCAGGAGCTTCTACGTGCTGCGTGCCCTGCTCGGCATCATGGAATCGGGTTTCCTGCCCGGCATCGCGGTGTACCTGACGAACTGGTTCCCGGTGCGCTACCGGGCGCGCGCGGTGGGCGGCTACATCATCGCCGGCTCGTTTTCGGCGGTGCTCGGCGGCCCGCTCTCGACGGCGTTGATGACCTATGCCAACGGCGTGCTCGGCCTGCAGGGATGGCAGTGGATGTTCATCCTCGAGGGCATCCCGGCCATGCTGCTGGGGCTGCTCACCCTGCGCATCATGACCGAGCGTCCCGCCGATGCCCGCTGGCTTGCCGACGACGAGAAGCGCTGGCTGGAGACGACGCTCGCGGGCGAGCGCGCGGCCCTCGGCGGCGCGGGCCATGTCCCGCTGCTGCGCGTGGCGGGGGACGCCCGCGTATGGAGCCTCGCCGGGTTGTTCGGCTGCGCGCTGGTCGGCATCTACGGGCTCTTTCTGTGGTTGCCGCAGATCATCAAGAGCTTCGGGCAGCTGAGCAATATCGAGGTCGGTTTCCTGTCGGCCGCGCCGCCGCTGCTGGGCGTGCTGGGCACCTTCCTCATCAGCCGCAGCTCGGATCGCAGCGGCGACCGCAGGAAGCATCTCGCCTTCGTCTACGGCATGAGCGCCCTGGCCATCGCGGGTAGCGCCTACGCGCCGAATCCGGTGCTTTCCTATGCGCTGCTGTGTGTCACGGGCTTTTTCATCTACGCGGGCAATCCGCTGTTCTGGAGCCTCGCCTCGTCGTTCCGGACCGGCGCGGCCGGCGCGGCGACCATCGCGCTGATCAATACGATCGCCCAGTTCGGCGGGCTGGTCGGGCCCTGGAGCATCGGCCTGGTGCGCAACGCGACGGGCAATTTCAAGCTCGCCTTGCTGAGCATCGCGGCCTTCCTCGCGGTGGCGACCCTGATCGCCCTCCTGATGCGGATCAAGCCCGCCGGCGGGGACGGCGCGTCGCTGCACGCGGCCGATCGCGCCGCCCACACCTGAACCCAAACGCAATGACACGGAAACCCAGCATGATCATCGATTGTCACGGTCACTACACCACCTCGCCGCCGCAGCACGAGGCATGGCGCGCGAAGCAGATCGCCGCGCTGAGGGACGGCCTTGCGCCGCCCGCGCGCCCCGTCATCTCCGACGACGAGATTCGCGAAAGCATCGAGGGCGGGCAGCTTCGCATCCAGCGCGAACGCGGCACCGATCTCACGATCTTCTCGCCGCGCGCGGCCGGCATGGGCCATCATCTCGCGCCGGCCGAGGCCAACGCCGTGTGGTCGAGCGCCTGCAACGAACTCGTGCATCGCGTCTGCGAACTGTTTCCGCGCAATTTCGTCGGTGTCTGCCAACTGCCGCAGGCGCCCGGCACGGGCCCGGAGAACTGCATCGCCGAGCTGCGCCGCTGCGTGCTCGAGATGGGCTTCGTCGGCTGCAACCTGAATCCCGATCCGTCGGGCGGCCATTGGTCCGGGCTGCCGCTCACGGATCGTTCCTGGTATCCGCTCTACGAAGCGATGGTCGAGCTCGACGTGCCGGCGATGATCCACGTGTCGTCGTCCTGCAATCCGAACTTCCATGCGACCGGCGCGCATTATCTCAACGGCGACACGTCCGCCTTCATGCAATTGCTGGAGGGCGACCTGTTCGCCGATTTCCCGGCGCTGAAGTTCATCATCCCGCACGGCGGCGGCGCGGTGCCGTATCACTGGGGACGTTATCGCGGGCTGGCGCAGGACATGAAGCGGCCGCTGCTCGGCGAGCATCTGCTGAACAACGTGTTCTTCGATACCTGCGTCTACCACCAGCCCGGTGCCGAGTTGCTGGCCAAGGTGATCCCGGCGAAGAACATCCTGTTCGCCTCCGAGACGATCGGCGCGGTGCAGGGCATCGATCCCGAAACCGGCCACCATTTCGACGACACGCGCCGTTATATCGACGCGATCGAATGGCTCGACGAGGAAGATCGACAGCGCATCTTCGAGGGCAATGCACGCGCTGTTTACGGGCGTTTGTCGGCCCAGCTCGAACGACAGGGATCGAACCAGGGAGCAGTGGCATGAATCCGGTCGGATGGCGCGAATACGAATCGGCGGCCCAGGCGAGTGCCGCCACGCTCGAGGCCCTGCGCGGGCTGGCGGTATCGCTGTTGAGCGACAACATGGCCCGTGCCAGCGGCGCGACCGGGCTGCGTCCGTTCCACCGGCCCAGGCCGATGGCCGGCACGGCGGTCACGGTACGCACGCGCGGCGGCGACAATCTCGCGATCCATCGCGCCTTTGATCATTGCCGTCCCGGCGACGTGCTGGTGATCGACGGCGCCGGCGAGCTCACGCAGGCGCTGATGGGCGACATCATGGCGAGCTTCGCGCAGCGGCTCGGCGTGCAGGGGCTGGTGATCGACGGCGCGATTCGCGATGTGGCGTCGATAGGCCAGCGCGATTTCCCCGTCTACGCGCGAGGCGTGACGCATCGCGGGCCGTACAAGAACGGGCCGGGCGAGATCAACGTACCGGTGAGCGTCGGCGGGATGGTGGTGCACCCGGGGGATATCGTGGTGGGCGACCAGGATGGCGTGCTGGCCATCGCGCCGTCGGACGTGGCGGCGGTGATCGAGGGGGCGCGCAGGCAGGCGGCCAAGGAGGAAGCGGCGCTGAAGTCGATCGCCGAGGGGCGCTTCGATCGCTCGTGGGTGGGGGCGCAGCTTGATCGGATGATGAATGGGTGAGGCGCGGGCGGGCGCGTGTTCTCTTGCGACGCCTCGCTGCTATGGAGACGGCAGCCTCGGCGTGTCGAGTACGGCCGCTTTTGCGGCGAGAAGCTGCTCGGCCGATACGTCGAAACGGCGCAGCCATGCGTTGCTGCTTGTTTTTGAGTTGTAGACCGGGGCTTCACCATTCACTGCTCCCTGTTGAAGAATGCTGATCGAATCAGGAATGAGGGCGCGCAGTGCTGCGTTGAGGACGATGTAGGCGGGAGGGGGGGCTGCCGTATCGCCATCTCTGTCTCGAACCCCGGCTTGAGGAAGGACCCCGGCGCGGATCATGACACCTTGTGCACACGGAGCAACGCTATACCAGTCGGGCGGCAACTCCGATCGAAGCCTGTCGATTCCACCGACTTTCGATAGCATGGTGGCGTCGATCAGCGTGAGCCAGTCGATGGTCTTGATCTGGTTGACAAGGTCGGCGACTTTCATGGCAAGAGGATCTCCGACATCTACTCCAGGGCCTAGCTGCTGCGCCATGAAGTACTCGCTGCTCTCGTTTTCTTCACGGCCGGTGGGCGATAGATTGACAGCCAGACCGGCATGACCGTGTATGGCGTCCAGCCTTGTCGCAGCATCCTGAAACAGGGACGTGAATGCTTCCGGTGTCGAGCGCACAAATGGAACGGGGAGGGTCAACACAAGCGTATCGAGTCCACGAGTCCCCAGCTCGGATTGCCATTTCTCCAGGCAGAATGTCGTGAATTCGTAGAGGGACGCGTCGCGCGCTGCCTCGCCCCCTACATACGTCGCGTCGAACGCCTCGTTTTCTCCGACATCGTGTCTCAAGGCCGACAACGCAGGTGCTTTGGAGAACGGCAATGCTCGCTTGCCGTTGAACCAGAGCCATCTGAGAGGGGCGCTACCCACTTCCCCCTTTGCCGCCTTCGCGATTTTGAGGTACGCCTCGAAGATGTGCGCGATTGCGCTGCGCTTTTCCGGCGAGAAGCCGCTCTTGAAATACAGCGCCGCCCGAACGACCAGCGCCGCTCCGACACCGTCATGTTGGTAGCGATTTTCAAAGGCCGCATAAGGCATCATCCCGACCTTGGCCAATTCTTGTACGCGTAATTCGAACTCGGTGTTTGACATGGCATCAGCGAATCGTTAAGGAAGCGGCAACGATGGTGGCGGTGGCAGAGGAGCGAGATGACTGCCTAATTGTTCTTCCAATCCGGGGCTGGCAAGCCCCTGTAGAGTCAATGACGAGGATTTCGAGACTGCACTCGATGATTGCTTCGGCTGATCGGCGGAGCGTCCGCAATCGGACGGTTTCATATTGACCACTTTCGCGGGATCGCCAGCTATTCGAGCATAGGCACGCGTTTGTTTGCGATTGATCGAGTCCGGGGGAAATTTTATCTCGACGACATTTTTGATATTGTCTTGCGTGGGCGGCAGTGAGGGCGCATTGACGATGACGACATCGGGCCGGCGGATACTCCCGATACCTGGGGTATAGCCACCGAGGCCGCCCGGCCAGTATCTTTGAATCCATCCAGGTAGATAGGCATGGGCTCGTGTCACGACACCCGAGTCCATGATCGGGGCGGGTGGCTCTTTCGACATGTCGTAATTGATCTCGGCTTTATACGGGCTCTGGTTGTCGCCAAGCGCATCGGCTAGCTTTAACCGCCCGCTGACACACTGCTGCTTGAGCCGCTGGCCGCCAAGGCCGATCGACGGCACCGCGTCGCACTTGCATACGACAGCGCACAGCACCTGCCTGTCCCGAGGATCGAGGGAATCCCGGCGCGCGCGTATCGTGTTGGTTCGACCATGTCCCGGTCCTGTCCTCGGTCTTGTCGAGCCGGAGTGGGTGTCTCGCGAGTCAACCGTCATGTCGGGCTCGCGTGCTGGAACTTCAGCGACACCTCTTTATTCGAATCGAGCCAGTCGGTGTACCCGTTGGCATCGGTGGCCCCGTTGATGACTTGTCCATCGGAACTGCTGACGACATACAGGTAGTTTGCGATTGGCTCGCCCGTATCATCGTCGACGACCAGGAAGCGACCACGGTGAGGGCCGGCCTCGTTCGAAGCGGAGGATCGGAGCAGGACACTGACCCCGCCTCCTATCGAGCCCGATGCGCTGGAAGTGGCAGGCGAGGCTGTCGCGTTGCTTTGCGAGGCAATGAGCGTTGCACCGCAAGCCGTCATGTCGCCCTCGCTGGCGACGGCTCGACCGTTGAAGCTCATACGCAGTTCGGTCTTCACCCGCACGATCGGAAAGATGCCGCCGCAACGAGGGCAGGACACCATGTCGCCGATCAGCGCGATGGGCTTGCCGTCGTCTGTGTTGGTCGGGTCGCACGCCAGTACGCGACCGCCGTGCGAGCTCGCGTCGCCTTCGCGGATAAATGCAAATCCCATGGTACTTGGCCCTCTCCTTGGAATGTCGGGGCGAATGTACCAGTGCTGCAGGGGGCGTTATTGTCCGCCCTCAAGCTTGTCTATTTCTCTATTTATCAGGCGTGCCGGGCACGCGATATGAATGCCCTGGCCGTTTGACTCGGCGAACGAAAAGCGCTTTTTTGCTCCGCCGACGCAACCGAATATCGATGAGCCGATTTGATTCGCGCATCATCGCTACGCTCATGTAGCCGCGCCTCCAGCTCGTCATTCGAGGTGGAGGCGCGTTTGTGTCCGAGGCGAATCCGAACCCTACATCAGCACGATGTCGTACTGCTCCTGGCTCAGGTTCGATTCCACCTGCAGCGACACCGGCTTGCCGATGAAGTCGATCAGCATCGCCAGGTGCTGCGACTCCTCGTCGAGGAACAGATCGATCACCTGCTGCGAGCCAATCACGCGGAACTCCCGCGGATTGAACTGCCGCGATTCGCGCAGGATCTCGCGCAGCACGTCGTAGCAGACGGTGCGCGGCGTCTTCACCTGCCCCTTGCCCTGGCACACCGGGCAGGGCTCGCAGAGCACGTGCGCGAGCGATTCGCGAGTGCGCTTGCGCGTCATCTCCACCAGCCCGAGCTGCGAGAAGCCGTTTACCGTCACGCGCGTGCGATCGCGCGACAGCGCCTTCTTCAGCTCGCCGAGCACGGCGTCGCGATGCTCGGCGTTCTCCATGTCGATGAAGTCGATGATGATGATGCCGCCGAGGTTGCGCAGCCGCAGTTGCCGCGCGATGGTATGCGCGGCCTCGAGATTGGTCTTGAAGATGGTGTCGTCGAAGTTGCGCGCGCCGACATAACCGCCGGTGTTGACGTCGATGGTCGTCATCGCCTCGGTCTGGTCGATCATCAGGTAGCCGCCCGACTTCAGGTCGACGCGCCGCGACAGCGCGCGCTGGATCTCGGCTTCGATGTTGTAGAGATCGAACAGCGGCCGCTCGCCCGTGTAGTGGTGCAGCCTGGCGCTGACCGCCGGCGTGAACTCGCGCGCGAAGGTCGACAGCCGCGCGAAGGTCTCGCGCGAATCGACCTGGATCTTGGAGGTGTCGTCGTTGGCGAAATCGCGCAGCACGCGCTGCGCCAGGTCGAGATCCTGGTAGAGCAGGCTGGTGGGCGGCAGCCGCTGCGCCTGCGCGACGATGGTCGCCCAGGTCTTGCGCAGGTAGGTGACGTCGGCGCCCAGTTCCTCGCCGGTGGCGTCCTCGGCGATGGTGCGCACGATGTAGCCGCCTTTCTCCTCGGCCGGGATCACGGCGGTCAGGCGCGCGCGCACCGCCTCGCGCTCGGCCTCGCTCTCGATCTTCTGCGAGATGCCGATATGCGGTTCCTGCGGCAGGTAGACCAGCGTTCGCCCGGCGATGCTGACCTGGGTCGAGAGCCGCGCGCCCTTGGTGCCGATCGGGTCCTTGATCACCTGGACCATCAGCGTCTGGCCCTCGTACACGGTCTTCTCGATCGGCTGGTGCGGCGTGCTGTTGTGCGTGTCGCCCGGCAGGCGCGGCTGCCAGATGTCGGCCACGTGCAGGAAGGCGGCGCGCTCCAGGCCGATGTCGATGAAGGCCGACTGCATGCCCGGCAGCACGCGCACCACCTTGCCGAGATAGATGTTGCCGACGCGGCCGCGCGAGAGCGTGCGCTCGACGTGAAGCTCCTGCACCGCGCCTTGCTGCACGAGCGCGACCCGCGTTTCCTGCGGTGTGATGTTGATCAGGATTTCTTCGTTCATGGTGGGCTCAGAAGGCGACGCGCGCCGCGCGCAGCAGCGCGGCGGTCTCAAAAAGGGGCAGACCCATGATACCGGAATGCGAGCCGTCGATTCGCTCGACGAACTCTGCGGCCCGGCCCTGGATCGCGTAGGCGCCGGCCTTGCCGAACGGCTCGCCGCTGGCCACGTAGCGCGCCAGCGCCTCGGCGCCGACCGCCGCGAACTGCACCACCGAGCGCGACAGCGCCGGCATCAGCGGCTTGCCCTCGGCATCGACCACGGCCAGCGCGGTCAGCACCTCGTGCCGGCGGCCGGCCAGGCGCGCCAGCATCGCCAGCGCCTCGTCGGCCGAGGCGGGCTTGCCGAGGATCTTGCCGTCGATCGTCACCGTGGTGTCGGCCACCAGCACCGGCGCGGCCGGCAGCGCGCTGGTCACCAGCCGCGCGCGCGCCGCGTCGGCCTTGGCCGAGCACACGCGCACCACGTAGTCGTCGGCCGCCTCGCCGGCCAGCTCGGCCTCGAGCGCCTCGGCATCCTCGTCGGGACGCGGCAGCAGCAGCTCGAAGGCGACGCCGAGCTGGCGCAGCAGCTCCTGCCGGCGCGGGCTCTGCGAGGCGAGATAGACGAACGGGTAGGTCGAATCGGGCAGGAGGCGGTCGGACATCGTCATGGTTCTCGTTGGGGCACATGACGGCGCGCGAACGCGGCGCGTCATGCGCGGTGGTAGGGGTGATTCTGCGTGATGCTCCACGCGCGGTAAAGCTGCTCGGCCAGCAGCACGCGCACCATGCCGTGCGGCAGCGTGAGACTGGAGATCCGCAGCAGCAGGTCGGCGCGGGCCTTGAGCTCGGGATCGAGCCCGTCGGCGCCGCCGATCACGAAGGCCACGTCGCGGCCGTCCTGCTGCCAGCCCGGCAGCGCCTGGGCGAGCTGCATCGAGGTCCAGTCGCGGCCGCGCTCGTCGAGCGCGACCAGCCGCGCGCCCTTGGGCAGCGCGGCCTCGATCCTGACGCGTTCGGCGGCCATCACGCTCTCGGCGCCGCGGCCGCCCGAACGCAGCTCGGGCTTGAGCTCGCGCAGTTCGATGCGCAGCTCGGGCGGCATGCGCCTGGCGTATTCGTCGAACCCGTCGGCTACCCAGCCGGGCATCTTGTGGCCGACCGCGACGATGTGCAGCTTCATGGCTTCAGGCCTGCTTCGGAGGCGAGGGCCGGGATCGGCGGCACGGCTTCAGCGACGGCGCGCGGCGGTCTTGCGGGCCGGGCGGGCGGCCGGCGCGGCCTCCTCGCCGTCCTCCTCCTCGTCGGCTTCCGAGGCGCGCGCGGGGCCGCTGCCGCCGAGCTTCAGGCGCACCGGCTTGTCGCCCCAGATCTCTTCCAGGTTGTAGTACTGGCGCAGGGCCGGCTGGAGGATGTGAACCACGGCGTCGCCGCAGTCGACCAGCACCCATTCGCCGGTGTCCTCGCCTTCGGAGCTGACCACGTCGCCGCCGGCTTCCTTGACCTTCTCGCGCACGCTGGAGGCGAGCGCCTTGGTCTGGCGGTTCGAGGTGCCGCTGGCGACGATCACGCGGTCGAACAGTTCGGTCAGGTGGCTGGTGTTGAACACCTTGATGTCTTGCGCCTTGACGTCTTCGAGGGCGTCGACGATCACGCGCTGCAGTTTGCGGATATCCATATCAGGGATGGTAGAGACGATGTTGAAGAATATAGGCCCAGACGGCGGAGGGCACGTGTTCTGCCTCCGCGTCAGGGACTTGGGCGCGACGCGCGATGCATTCGCGCAGATGCGCGCGGATATCGGTGGCGGCGATATCGAAGGCGAGCGTGGTATCGACCAGCACGCGCCCGGCCGGGCTCGCTTGCAGCTCGGCCGCCTCGGCGCGGCGCGCGGCGATTTCGGCGGCCACCACGGGCGGCGCCGCCGACAGCTCGAAGCCGGGCCGCGTGGCCACGCACAGGTGAGCCAGCTCGAACAGGCGCCGCCAGTCGCGCCAGGTATCGAGCCGCACCAGTTGGTCGGCGCCGATCACCAGCGACAGCGAGGCTTCGGGGCCGACCCGCTCGCGCCAGCGCAGCAGCGTCTCGGCGGTATAGGTCGGGCCTTCGTGCTCGATCTCGTCGGTGGCCACCGTCACCTGCGTGCCGGGCAGGGCCAGCGAGGCGGCCGCGGCGCGCGTCATCGCCAGCCGGTGCCCGGCGGCCGACACGTCGCGCTTCTGGTAAGGCTGGCCGGCCGGCATCAGCGCGAGCTCGGTCAGCCCCAGCACCTCGGCGAAACGACGCGCGAGCGCGAGATGCCCGTCGTGGATCGGGTCGAAGGTGCCGCCGAGGATGCCGATCCGGCGCGGCAGGGGAGTCGGTCGAGCCTGGGTATCCAGAACGGGTCCTTTTCGGTCAGGGCTTCCCATGGGAACGGGCGAGCGGCTCACAGCCAGTCGCGCGGCACCAGGAAATCGCTGTACAGGCGCGCCTCCGGCGTGCCCGGCTCGGGCTGCCAGTCGTAGCGCCAGCTCGCCAGCGGCGGCATCGACATCAGGATCGACTCGGTGCGCCCGCCGCTTTGCAGGCCGAACAGGGTGCCGCGATCGAACACCAGGTTGAACTCGACGTAGCGGCCGCGCCGGTAGGCCTGGAACTCGCGCTCGCGCTCGCCGTAGGGCGTGTCGCGGCGGCGTTCGACGATCGGCAGGTAGGCGGCGAGGAAGGCGTCGCCCACGCCCTGCATCAGCTCGAACGAGCGCTCGAAGCCGGGCTCCGACAGGTCGTCGAAGAAGATCCCGCCGATGCCGCGCGTCTCGTTGCGGTGCTTGAGGAAGAAATACTCGTCGCACCAGCTCTTGAAGCGCGGGTAGTACTCGCCGCCGAACGGCGCCAGCGCATCGCGGCAGGCCGCGTGGAAGTCGCGCGCGTCCTCCTCGTAGCCGTACACGGGCGTGAGGTCCATGCCGCCGCCGAACCAGAAGATCGGCGCCTCGCCGGCCTTGGTGGCCACGAACATGCGCACGTTCATGTGCACGGTCGGGCAATGCGGGTTGCGCGGATGCAGCACCAGCGACACGCCGAGCGCCTCGAAACCGCGCCCGGCCAGTTGCGGGCGCGCCGCGCTCGCCGAGGGCGGCAACGCGTCGCCGGAGACGTCCGAGAAGCCGATTCCCGCGCGCTCGAAGAACGCGCCGTTCTCGAGGATGCGCGTGCAACCACCGCCGCGCAGGCGCTCCTCGGGCCCGCGCCGCCACGCGTGCGTGGCCAGCGGCGTGCCGTCGAAGGCGCCGAGCGCGTCGGCGATGCGGGACTGCAGCGTTTCCAGATAGGCGCGTACGCGCTGCGTGTCGAAAGTCGAATCGGTGCTCATGGCTTCGGAAAGGGGGCGCGGACGATGCGGCGCGGATATCGATTGCCGGATTGTAGACCTTCCGCCGGCAGCGGCCAGGCGCGCGCGGCGCGCCATGAAAAACGCCGCCCGGCACGGATGCCGGGCGGCGCGCTCGGGCTTCAGCCCTGCTTGCGGTTCAGCGCGCGATGGCCGATGTCGCGGCGGTACTGCATGCCTTCGAAGTTGATCTGGTTGATCGCGTCGTAGGCGGCCTGCTGCGCGCCGCGCACCGAGTCCGACAGGCCCACCACGCACAGCACGCGGCCGCCCGAGGTGACCAGCTTGTCGCCGTCGAAGCTGGTGCCCGCGTGGAAGGTGACCGAATGGCCGTTTTCCTCGGGGATGTCGTTGATGCGATCGCCCTTGCGCGGCGCGTCGGGGTAGCCGTGCGCGGCCAGCACCACGCCCAGCGCGGTGCGGCGGTCCCATTCGAGCTCGACCGTGTCGAGCGTGCCGGCGATCGCCTGCTCGACCACCTTCGAGAAATCGCTCTTCAGGCGCGCCATGATCGGCTGGGTTTCCGGGTCGCCCATCCGGCAGTTGAATTCCAGCGTGCGCGGATTGCCGTCCTTGTCGATCATCAGGCCGGCGTAGAGGAAGCCGGTGAAGCGGATGCCGTCGTTCTCCATGCCGCGCACGGTCGGCATGATGATCTCGCGCATCACGCGCGCGTGCATCTGCGGCGTGACGATCGGCGCGGGCGAGTAGGCGCCCATGCCGCCCGTGTTGGGGCCGCGGTCGCCGTCGAGCAGGCGCTTGTGGTCCTGGCTGGAGGCCAGCGCCAGCGCATGCTTGCCGTCCACCATCACGATGAAGCTGGCTTCCTCGCCGTCGAGGAATTCCTCGATCACCACGCGCGCGCCGGCGTCGCCGAGCTTGTTGCCCGACAGCATCATGTCGACCGCCTCGTGCGCCTCGTCCAGCGACATCGCCACCACCACGCCCTTGCCGGCGGCCAGGCCGTCGGCCTTGACCACGATCGGGGCGCCCTTGGCGTCGATGTAGGCATGCGCTGCGGCCGCCTCGGTAAAGGTCTCGTATTCGGCGGTGGGGATCCCGTGACGCTTCATGAACGCCTTGGCGAAGTCCTTCGAGCTCTCGAGCTGCGCCGCTTCCTTGGTCGGGCCGAACACCTTCAGGCCGCGCTGGCGGAAGTGGTTGACGATGCCGGCCGCCAGCGGCGCTTCCGGGCCGACCAGGGTGAAGGCGACCTGCTCGTTCTCGGCGAAATCGGCGAGATCGTCGAGCGAGCTCAGCTCGATGTTCTTCAGGCGCGCATCCTGCGCGGTGCCGCCGTTGCCGGGCGCAACGTAGACGGTCTGAACGCGCGGCGACTGGGCGAGCTTCCAGGCGAGCGCATGTTCGCGGCCGCCGGAACCGACGACGAGTAGTTTCATGGGATTCCCCGCAGACTAGAAAATAGGGCGGCCGGCGCGCGTCGAGCGGGCCGGCCGCGGAACCTGGCGGTGGCCGCCTTTCACGCGAAAGACGGACCGGTTCGCGTTCATTCGTCGACGATGAGCGCGTTGGTGTAGACCTCTTGCACGTCGTCGAGGTCCTCGAGCACGTCGAGCAGCTTCTGCATCTTGACGGCGTCGTCGCCGCTGAACTCGACCTCGTTCTGCGGCTTCATGGTCACCTCGGCCAGCTCGGCCTTGAAACCGGCCGCTTCCAGCGCGTCCTTCACCTTCGAGAATTCCTGCCAGTCGCACAGCACCTCGATGCTGCCGTCCTCGTTGGTGTTGACGTCGTCGGCGCCAGCCTCGAGCGCGGCTTCCATCAGCGCGTCTTCCGAGGTGCCGGGGGCGAACAGGAACTGGCCGACGTGATCGAACATGAAGGCCACCGAGCCGTCGGTGCCCATGTTGCCGCCGTACTTCGAGAACGCGTGGCGGACTTCCGCGACGGTGCGCACGCGGTTGTCGGTCATGGTGTCGACGATGATCGCCGCGCCGCCGATGCCATAGCCCTCGTAGCGGATTTCCTCGTAGTTCGCGCCGTCCGCGCCGCCCACGCCGCGATCGATCGCGCGCTTGACGTTGTCCTTCGGCATGTTGGCGTCGGCCGCCTTGTCGACCGCCAGGCGCAGGCGCGGGTTCGAGCTCGCGTCGCCGCCGCCCAGGCGGGCCGCCACCTGGATTTCCTTGATCAGGCGCGTCCAGACCTTGCCGCGCTTGGCGTCGGCCGCTGCCTTCTTATGCTTGATGTTGGCCCATTTGGAATGACCAGCCATACCAGTTCTCCGTCACCCGCGCCGTGCGGCGGGCATGTCTTAAGCGATGTGTTGCGGGGCGCCCGATGGCGCCGTCGCGAGATGTCCCGGCTTCGCGTCCCGCCCGCGCGCATCGGGGGCGGCGGGATCGGCGCGGCCCTGGCCGGGCCACGGACGCGAAGCAGGCGATTTTACCATGCGGCGAAGCGCGCGCCGGGCGTCGCGCGCGCGGGGCGGGCCGCGGCGGCTTCGGCTGCGGCGCCCTGGATGCGGGGCGGGGGCGGCGCGAGGAGAATGGCGAGGCGGATGGCGGGGCGGCGCGCTCGGCCGCCGGGCTTGTCCCTTGCCCTTGTCCTTGCCCCGCCGCGCGGCGGGACGGCGGGCAAGGGCGATGCGCCTAGTTCTTGGTGCCGAACAGGCGGTCGCCGGCGTCGCCCAGGCCCGGGATGATGTAGGCGTGCTCGTTCAGGTGCGAATCGAGCGAGGCGACATAGACCTTCACGTCCGGATGCGCCTGGCGGAACACCTCGATGCCCTCGGGCGCGGCCACCAGGGCCAGGAACGAGATCCGCTCGCCGGGCACGTTGCGGCGCTTGAGCACGTCCACCGCGTGCACCGCCGAGTAGCCGGTGGCGATCATCGGGTCGCACAGGATGAAGTTGCGGTCCTCCAGGTCGGGCAGGCGCACCAGGTATTCCACCGGGCGGTGGTCGTCGGCGCGGAACACGCCGATATGGCCCACGCGCGCCGAGGGCACCAGGTCGAGCAGGCCGTCGGACATGCCGATGCCGGCGCGCAGCACCGGCACGATCGCCAGCTTCTTGCCGGCGATCACCGGCGCGTCGATCTCGACCAGCGGGGTTTCGACCCGTTTGGTGGTGATCGGCAGGTTGCGGGTGATCTCGTAGCCCATCAGCATCGTGATCTCGCGCAGCAGCTCGCGGAAGGTGCGCGTGGACGTGTCCTTGTCGCGCATGTGCGTGAGCTTGTGCTGGATCAGCGGGTGATCGAGGATGAAGAGGTTCGGAAAGCGGCTGTCCTGGGTCATGACGGGCGGCGTGCGGCAGAAAGAGGGATCGTCTGGTTCGGGGAGCGCGGCGCGGATGGCGCCGGCTCGGTGGCGCAAGTTTACCGAAGATGGCGGCCGCGATCCGGATATTATCGACCTCTCTCGCGCGGCGAGCCCGCCGGTGGTCCGGCAAGGCCGCCCGCGCCCGGCTCGCGCCGGCATGCGGGGCGGCCGGCGCG
>NZ_VWWK01000006.1:0-117154 GCF_011753035.1 Burkholderia sp. Ax-1720
CGGCCACCGGAGCCGGTGCGGCCGCCGGGGCGGGGGCCGCCTCGCGCTGCGGTGCGGCGCTCGGTGCCGGGCTGGCCGGCGTGATGCCCTTGACGGCCGCTTCCTGCTTCGGCTTCGCGTCGGCGGCGCGCTTGCTGTAACCGGTTTCCGATTCGAGCTCGCGGGCGGCTTCCTCGGCCATCTTCCAGGAGGCGCGCGGGTCGTCGAGACGGGCGTCGTCGTGACGCAGGCGCTCGAGCTTGTAATGCGGCGTATCGAGGTGCTTGTTCGGGATCAGCACGATGCCGACCTTGAAGCGCGACTCGATCTTGTTGATTTCCTGGCGCTTTTCGTTCAGCAGGAAGGCGGTGACCTCGACCGGCACCTGGCAATGGATCGCCGCGGTGTTCTCCTTCATCGCCTCTTCCTGGATGATCCGCAGCACCTGCAGCGCCGAGGATTCCGTATCGCGGATGTGGCCGGTGCCGTTGCAGCGCGGGCAGGTCACGTGGCTGCCTTCGGAGAGGGCCGGGCGCAGGCGCTGGCGCGACAGCTCCATCAGGCCGAAGCGCGAGATCTTGCCCATCTGCACGCGGGCGCGGTCATGCTTGAGCGCGTCCTTCAGGCGCTGCTCGACCTCGCGCTGGCTCTTGGCCGATTCCATGTCGATGAAATCGATCACGATCAGGCCGCCCAGGTCGCGCAGGCGCAACTGGCGCGCCACTTCGTCGGCGGCTTCCAGGTTGGTGCGGGTGGCGGTTTCCTCGATGTCGGCGCCCTTGGTGGCGCGCGCGGAGTTCACGTCGATCGCGACCAGCGCCTCGGTGTGATCGATCACGATCGCGCCGCCCGAGGGCAGCGGCACCGTGCGCGAGTAGGCCGTCTCGATCTGGTGCTCGATCTGGAAACGCGAGAACAGGGGAACGTCGTCGTGGTAGCGCTTCACCTTGCCGACATTGTCGGGCATCACGATGTCCATGAAGGCTCGCGCCTGGTCGTGGATCTCGGTGGTGTCGATGAGGATTTCGCCGATGTCAGGCTGGAAATAGTCCCGGATCGCGCGGATCACCAGGCTCGATTCCAGGTAGATCAGCATCGGCTGGCCGTTGTGGCCGCTCTTCGAGGCGGCCTCGATGGCGTGCCAGAGCTGCAGCAGGTAGTTCAGGTCCCACTGGAGTTCCTCGGCGCTGCGGCCGATGCCCGCGGTGCGGGCGATCATGCTCATGCCTTCCGGGATCTCGAGCTGCGCCATGGTCTCGCGCAGTTCCTGGCGCTCGTCGCCCTCGATGCGGCGCGACACGCCGCCGCCGCGCGGGTTGTTCGGCATCAGCACCAGGTAGCGGCCGGCCAGCGAGATGAAGGTGGTCAGGGCGGCGCCCTTGTTGCCGCGCTCTTCCTTCTCGACCTGGACGATCAGCTCCTGGCCCTCGCGCAGCGCATCCTGGATGCGCGCGGAGCGCATGTCGACGCCGTCGCGGAAGTATTGGCGGGCGACTTCCTTGAACGGCAGGAAGCCGTGGCGGTCTTCGCCGTAGTTGACGAAGCAGGCTTCGAGCGAGGGCTCGATGCGGGTGACCACGCCCTTGTAGATATTGCCTTTGCGCTGTTCGCGGCCGGCGGTTTCGATATCGATGTCGATGAGTTTCTGCCCATCGACGATGGCGACACGCAGTTCTTCCTGCTGTGTCGCATTGAACAGCATGCGTTTCATTGAACGACTCCAGGCGGCCCTACCGGCGGCGCGTTCCGTTTGTCAGGCGGAACGCGGACGAAGGCAGGCCGCGCCTTGTTGTGTTGTCACAAGCACGCTGGAGCGGGAAGGCTGGCGGGAGAATTGCCTGAAGAGGCGCGCACCGATACGACCGGCCGGCTGCCATGGGCACCTGCGAACGCGGCTTCAAAGCACGGATGGTTCACTCCGCGCGCCATGCGGCGCGCTAAGCCTGTTACCGGGCAATGCCGCAGCGCGCGGCGCAGGATGCGCGCGACGTCGCTGAGTGGCATGTGCTGCGGCCTGGCCGCAGCGGGGAGTATCGAATCCAGCCCGACTTTCCCGCCTGGGGTGTTCTACCTTGGTTTGACGTCGCCTCCGGCTTCGCACGTTTCGCGAAACCGTGCCGGGCGCACGCCGTCATATTCGCAACCGACAGCGCGGGCGGCACACCTCGTGCCGTACCGCCGCTGCCAATTGAATTCTTTTTGTCCAACTTTCCGTTACCGCGGCATGCCGCCGACCGAATCCGCCTGTGGGCGCGATCCTTGCCGGCGCGAGTGCCGTGCGTGCAACTTGCTGCCTCTCTTTTGTGCAGGGGTGAGCAGCAGCCCCCCGGCGCAAGTAAAATAGCGGTTTGCGCTTGCGCCTCATGCAATCCGCCCGAACCTGGCCGATCCGGCCGCCCGCAGCGGTATGCTGGGCAAAATTATATTCAGTATGAATGAGTTAGGCAAAATTTCTCAGAAAACGGTCGCAAGCGGTCAGGTTTCCATGGTGGAGGTCGGCGAGGAAGCCGCCGGTCAACGCATCGACAATTTCCTCCTGCGCGTCTGCAAGGGCGTGCCAAAAAGTCACATCTATCGCATCCTGCGCAGCGGCGAAGTCCGTGTGAACAAGGGGCGGATCGATGCCCAGTACCGGCTCGCCTATGGCGACGTGGTGCGCATCCCGCCGATCCGGATCGCCGCCGCGGATCCCTCGCGCGAGTCCGTGCCGGTGCCGGCCGCCGAGTTCGCGGTGGTGTTCGAGGACGAGGCGATGCTGGTCATCAACAAGCCGGCCGGCGTGGCCGTGCATGGCGGCAGCGGGGTGTCGTTCGGCGTCATCGAGCAATTGCGCGAGGCCCGGCCCGAGGCGCGCTTCCTGGAACTGGTGCACCGCCTCGACCGCGAGACCTCGGGCATCCTGATGATCGCCAAGAAGCGCTCGGCCCTGGTCGGGCTGCACGAGCAGATCCGCGACAACCGCATGGACAAGCGCTACTACGCCGCCGTGCATGGCGAGTGGGCCGCCGACTGGGGCCGCCGGCGTGCCGTCAAGGTGCCGCTGTTCAAGTATTCGACCCCCGACGGCGAGCGCCGCGTGCGGGTCCAGGACGACGGGCTGCCCTCGCATACCGTCTTCAACCTGATCGACCGCTGGAGCGACTACGCATTCCTGGAGGCGGAACTCAAAACGGGTCGGACCCATCAGATACGCGTACACTTGGCGCATCTCGGGCTGCCGATCGTCGGTGACGCGAAGTACGGCGATTTCGCCCTGAACAAGGCGCTGGCCCGCGCGAACGCGCGCCCGTCGCTGAAACGGATGTTCCTGCACGCGTATCGCCTGAAGCTCGCGCATCCGCTGTCGGGCGAGACGCTGCAGTTCGACGCGCCGCTGCCCGACGAATGCCGGCGCTTCCTCGATCAACTCAACGAACTGCGCGCGTCCGGCGCGTGAACCGCATGGCCCGACAGCAATTTGACCTGATCGTTTTCGACTGGGACGGCACGCTGATGGATTCGACCGCGCACATCGCGCGCAGCATCCAGGCGGCCTGCCGCGACCTCGGCCTGCCCACGCCTTCCGACGAGGCCTCGCGATACGTGATCGGCCTGGGCTTGCGCGACGCGCTGGCGATCGCCGCGCCCTCGCTCGATCCCGCCGACTACGCCAAGCTCGCCGAGCGCTACCGCTTCCATTACCTGGTGAAAGACCAGTTGATCGAGCTGTTCGCCGGCGTGCGCGAGATGCTCGAGGAGCTGCGCGATACCGGCTACCTGCTGGCGGTGGCCACCGGCAAGGGGCGCGTCGGCCTGAATCGCGCGCTCGACGAAACCAAGCTGACGCGCTTTTTCGACGGCACGCGCTGCGCCGACGAAACCTTCTCCAAGCCGCATCCGGCCATGCTCCACGAGCTGAGCCGGGAACTGGGGCAGGATCTGGCGCGCACCGTGATGATCGGCGACACCACCCACGACCTGCAGATGGCGGCCAGCGCCGGCGCGGCCGGCGTGGGCGTGGCCTACGGCGCGCATTCGTCCGAATCGCTGGCCACGCTGGAGCCGCGCTACATCGCCGCCGACGTGGAGGCGCTGGCCGGCTGGCTGCGCGAGCACGCATGAGCGAGCCGGTGTTCGTCTGCGCCGCCGAGGCGCTGGTCGACGGCGGCGCCGGCATCCGTCGCGCCGCGACGCTGCGCGGCGAGGAGGTGGTGGTGTTCTTCGTGCGCTACGACGGCCGTGCCTACGGCTACCTGAACCGTTGCGCCCACGTGCCGATGGAACTGGACTGGAACGAGGGCCAGTTCTTCGAATCCTCCGGCCTCTACCTGATGTGCGCGACGCACGGCGCGATCTACGCGCCCGATACCGGCAAGTGCGTCGGCGGCCCGTGCCGCGGCGCGCGCCTGCGCGCCGTCGAGGTGGACGAGCGCGACACGCCGGACGGCCGCGCCGTCTACTGGCTGCCCGACGCGGACCTGGTCCCGCAGGCGGCCTGATCCGTTTCTCCTCCTCCTCACTGGCCTTCGCATGTCCGACCAACCGACTTCTCCCGATTCAACCGGCGCCGAGCGCGAGTCGAACCCGCCGGCCGCGCCGCAAGCCGGCCGCGAACCCAACTGGGAGCGCGCCGCGCTCGAGCGGATCGCGATGGCGGCGATCGTCGAGCAGCGCGCCGCGCGCCGCTGGCGGATCGCCTTCCGTTTCCTGTGGCTGATCGTGTTCGTGGTGCTGGTGTTCGCGATCTTCGATTTCTCCGGCGACGGCAAGCTCTCGAGCAGCCGCCACACGGCGCTGGTGACGATCGACGGCGAGATCGCGGCCGGCACCAATGCCAATGCCGAGGACATCAACTCCGCGCTCGACGATGCCTTCGAGGATTCCGGCACGGTGGGCGTGGTGCTGCGCATCAACAGCCCGGGCGGCAGCCCGGTGCAGGCCGGCATCGTCTACGACGAGATCCGCCGGCTGCGCAAGAAGTACCCGTCCAAGCCGCTCTACGTGGTGGTCAGCGACATGTGTGCCTCGGGCGGCTACTACATCGCCTCGGCGGCCGACAAGATCTACGTGAACCAGGCCAGCATCGTCGGTTCGATCGGCGTGCTGATGGACGGTTTCGGCTTCACCGGGCTGATGGACAAGCTCGGCGTCCAGCGCCGGCTGCATACCTCGGGCGAGAACAAGGGTTTCTTCGATCCCTTCTCGCCGGAAACGCCGAAGATGGACGAGCACGCGCAGGCCATGCTCGACGAGATCCACGCGCAGTTCATCCAGGCCGTCAAGGACGGCCGAGGCAAGCGCCTGCACGAGTCGCCGGAGATCTTCTCGGGACTGTTCTGGACCGGCGCGAAGAGCGTCGAGCTGGGGCTGGCCGACGGCTTCGGCACTACCGACACGGTGGCGCGCGACGTGCTGAAGGCGCCCGACATCGTCGACTACACGGTCAAGGAAAGCCTCAGCAATCGCGTGGCGCGGCGCTTCGGCGCGGCAATCGGCGGCGGCGCGGTGAAGTCGGCCTTGTCGGAAAGCGGGGTCAGGCTGCACTGAGCGAGCGGGGCGCCAGCGGCGCCCCGTTTTTCATTTGCCGCCCTGGTCCGCGTTGCCGGCCTCAGTTGGCCAGCAGCAGGAAGATCGCCGGGCGCTTCTGCAGGTTCGGCGCCGGCGCCTTTTTCCAGTCGGCCGCGCTGCGACTGAGGATGGTCTCGGTCTCGAGCGTCAGGTCGGCCGCCACGCAGATCAGCGTGGACGGCGCGCAGGTCGCCACCAGCGTCTCCAGCATTGCCTGGTTGCGATACGGCGTCTCGATGAAGATTTCCGTCTCGCGGGCCTTGCGCGACTGCTGCTCCAGTTCGCGCAGGCGCTTGGCGCGGGCCGCCGGGTCCACCGGCAGGTAGCCGTGGAAGGCGAAGGTCTGGCCGTTCAGGCCGGAGGCCATCAGCGCCAGCAGGATCGAGCTCGGGCCCACCAGCGGCACCACCTTCACGCCGCGCTCGTGGGCGCGGCGCACCAGCAGGGCGCCCGGATCGGCCACCGCCGGGCAGCCCGCCTCGGATACCAGCCCGCCGTCGGCGCCGGCCAGGATCGGCGCCAGCAGCCGGTCGATCTCGCCCGACGGCGTCTTCACGTTCAGCTCGCGGATCTCGATCTCCTGGATCGGCCGTTCAGTGCCGACCTTCTTCAGGAAGGCGCGCGTGGTCTTGGCGTTTTCGCCGATGTAGTAGCCGAGCGAGGCGGCGCGGGCCTGCACGGCCGCCGGCAGCACGGCCGCCAGCATCGCGGCCTCGCCCTCGCCGAGCGTATTGGGGATCAGGTAGAGCGTGCCGGCCTTCATGCGCGTGCCTCCGTGGCGAACGGCGAGATGCCGGCCTCGGCCAGCATGCGGGTGAGCGCGATCAGCGGCAGGCCGACCAGCGCGGTCGGATCGTTCGAGTCGATCGCCTCCAGCAGGGCGATGCCGAGCCCCTCGGATTTCGCGCTGCCGGCCACGTCGTAAGGCGTTTCGGCGCGCAGGTAGGCGTCCAGGTCGGCGTCGGACAGGCAGCGGAACCGCACGCGCGTGACCACGTCCTCGACCTGGGCAAGGTCGCTGCGGCTGTCGTAGACGCACAGCGCGCTGTGGAATTCGACCTCGCGGCCGCGCATCGCCTGCAACTGCTCGAGCGCGCGCTGGTGGGTGCCGGGCTTGCCGACCTGGCGGCCGTCGAAGGTCGCGACCTGGTCGGAGCCGATCACCACGGCGCCCTCGGGAGCCTCGATCCGGGCCGCGACCGCGCGCGCCTTGGCGGCGGCCAGGCGCAGCGCGGTGTCGGCCGGCGATTCGCCGGCCAGCGGGGTTTCGTCGAGATCGGGCGTGACGACCTCGAAGGCGAGCCGCAGGCGCTCGAGCAACTCGCGCCGATAGCGGGAACTGGACGCCAGGATCAGCCTGGGCGGACGGGAAAACGTGGTCATGGCGAGGTGTCGGGAGGGGCGTCGCGGCTCGGCGCGACGCCGCCGGTTAAGTAATTGACTCGAAAAGATAAAACGGATATAGTTTTGCGCTTTTCATCGGCAGCGACGCCGATGCTTCGTCGAAAGGCCCGCAAGACCCTTGCAGGGCCGGCCAAGCCGGGGCTCCACCCCGGCGCACGGGGCCCGACGGCCCGGTACTGGCGGTCGGCGCGGCGAAAACCGGGCGGTGCCGAGTAGTCGAGTAATGCCGGGTAGTGGAACCGGGTGCTGAATCACACGCAGGAGCGCACATGAATCCTTCTTCTGGCAAACCTGCGGTATCGCTGGATCCGCATCTGGTCGACCTGTTCGAATTCGCCCGCAGTGCCCGGCAATCGGCAGGCGCGGTGCGGCTCTCGCAACTGCCGCGCATGTTAAACGAAGTGCCGGCCGACGCGCCAGATCGTGACGCCACGTTTACGTGGCAGGCGGAAGGGTCGACCCAGTCCGAATTGCAGGATGACGGGAGCGAAGGTCAGCAGCCGTATCTGCGGCTCGCGCTGCACGGCACCGCGTGGCTCGAATGCCAGCGCTGCATGACGCCGTACCAGCAGGCCTTCGATATCGACATGGTGTATCGGATCGTCGCGACCGAAGAGGAAGCGGAAGCGATTCCCCTCGACGAGAACGATGAAGTCGATGTGATCGTGGGCTCGCGCCAGTTCGATCTCGTCGACTTGATCGAAGAGGAGTTGTTGCTCTCGCTGCCGCTGGTACCGAAGCACGAGGTCTGTCCCTCGGTCCACGAAAGCCTGACATCGGGGGGCAGCGGTCCCGCCGCCGATGCCGAGGCCTTCGATGAAGCCGAGGAGCCGGCCGGCGACGAGGCGGGCGGTGAAGCAAGCGGCGAAGCGCGCCCCAACCCGTTCGCGGCGCTCGAGGCGCTCAAGCGGGACGGCGACAAGAAACACTGAGGTAGGTTGGAGCACGGGAAGGCGTCGGGCGGCAGTGCCCGGGTAGGATGGCGCCGGATCGGGCTGTGTTAGAATCCGGAAAATTTTTAGGAGTTAGTCATGGCAGTTCAGCAAAACAAGAAGTCGCCGTCCAAGCGCGGCATGCACCGTTCGCACGATTTCCTGACGACCACCCCGCTGGCCGTCGAGCCGAGCACGGGTGAAGTGCATATGCGTCACCACATCAGCCCGAACGGCTACTATCGCGGCAAGAAAGTCGTCAAGACGAAGAACGACTAAGCACGTTTCGTCGCGCTCGCCCGCATGCTTTCGGGCTCATCCAGCGTGACGACCGGTTCGCTTGACACTTTCCTGGCTCAACAAGAAGGCGGCATTCAACTGCCGCTTTTTTGTGCCTGAAATTCGTCGCACTCCATGACAGTAAAGCTCACGATCGATTGCATGGGAGGCGACCACGGCCCGTCCGTGACCGTTCCCGCGGCAGTCAAGTTTGTGCGTGCGCATCCCGATGCGCACCTGATGCTGGTCGGCATCGATACCGCGATCCGCGCCCAGCTCAAGAAACTCAAGGCGCTCGACGATCCCTCGCTGTCGATTGTTCCGGCCACGGAAGTCGTCGCGATGGACGATTCCGTCGAGGTCGCGCTGCGCCGGAAGAAAGATTCCTCGATGCGCGTCGCGCTGAACCACGTCAAGGACGGCGAGGCGCAGGCCTGCGTCTCGGCCGGCAACACCGGCGCCCTGATGGCCGTGTCGCGCTACGTGCTCAAGACGCTGCCCGGCATCGAGCGGCCGGCGATCGCGTTCGCGCTGCCGAATCCGACCGGCTACACGATGATGCTCGACCTCGGCGCCAACGTCGATTGCGAGCCTCAGCATCTGCTGCAATTCGCCGAGATGGGGCATGCGCTGGTCGCGGCCCTGGAGGGCAAGGATCGTCCGACGATCGGCCTGCTCAACATCGGCGAGGAGATGATCAAGGGCAACGACACGATCAAGCGCGCGGGCGAACTGCTGCGCGCCAGCACGCTGAACTTCCGCGGCAACGTCGAAGGCGACGACATCTACAAGGGCACGGTGGACGTGATCGTCTGCGACGGCTTTGTCGGCAATGTCGCGCTCAAGACCTCGGAAGGCTTGGCGCAGATGCTCGCGAACATCATCAAGGAAGAGTTCAGCCGCTCGCTGATGAGCAAGCTGATGGCCGTGCTCGCGCTGCCGGTGCTGCTGCGCTTCAAGCGCCGCGTCGATCACCGCCAGTACAACGGCGCGGCCTTGCTGGGCCTGCGCAGCCTGGTGATCAAGAGCCACGGTTCGGCCGATGCCTACGCGTTTGAGTGGGCCATCAAACGCGGGTATGATGCGGTCAAAAATGGCGTGCTGGAGCGCCTTTCCCGGGCCATGGCGGAAAACGCGATGCCGCTTGGCGAAAGCGGTCACGACGCGGGCGGTGCCGGTCAGGCAGGTCCGTCTGCAGGCCAGCAGGCCGAGCCTTCTGCCGCTTTATCCTCTAAAGCTTAAATGGCCCAATCGACTCTCTATTCCCGCGTGCTCGGCACGGGCAGCTACCTGCCGCCCAACCGAGTCACGAACCAGGCGCTCGCCGAGCGTCTCGCGAAGGACGGCATCGAAACCAGCGACGAATGGATCGTGGCGCGCACCGGCATCCATGCGCGCCATTTCGCCGATCCCGACGTGACCACCAGCGATCTCGCGCTGATCGCCGCGCAGCGCGCCATCGAGGCGGCCGACATCGATCCGCAGTCGATCGATCTGATCATTGTCGCCACGTCCACCCCTGATTTCGTTTTCCCCAGCACTGCCTGCCTGCTGCAGAATAAGCTCGGCATCCGCAACGGCGGTGCCGCGTTCGACGTGCAGGCGGTCTGCTCGGGCTTCGCCTACGCGATCGCCACGGCCGACAGCTTCATCCGCAGCGGCCAGCATCGCAACGCGCTGGTGATCGGGGCGGAAACCTTCTCGCGCATCCTCGATTTCAAGGATCGGACCACTTGCGTGCTGTTCGGCGACGGCGCCGGCGCGGTGGTGCTGTCGGCCTCCGAGGAGCCCGGCATCCTGGGCAGCGCGCTGCATGCCGACGGCAGCTACTCGCACATCCTCTGCACGCCGGGCAACGTCAACGGCGGCGTGATCGCGGGCAGCGCCTTCCTGCACATGGACGGCCAGGCGGTGTTCAAGCTCGCCGTGAACGTGCTGGAGAAGGTCGCTGTCGAGGCGCTGGAGAAGGCCGGCCTCGCGGCCGACCAGGTCGATTGGCTGATTCCGCACCAGGCCAATATCCGTATCATGACCAGCACCTGCCGCAAGCTCGGGCTGCCGCAGGAGCGCATGGTCGTCACCGTCGGCGAGCACGGCAACACCTCGGCCGCCTCGATCCCGCTCGCGCTCGACGTGGCGGTGCGCGACGGCCGCATCCAGCGCGGCCAGACCGTGCTGATCGAAGGTGTCGGCGGCGGCTTCACGTGGGGCGCGTCGGTATTCCGCTTCTGAGCGGCCGCGCCTTGCCGGCAGGCGCGCCCGATCGGCGCGCCGTCTGAACGTTTCACAAGAGGACGAGATGAAATTCGCATTTGTTTTCCCCGGGCAGGGTTCGCAGGCGGTCGGCATGCTCAACGCATTCGCCGAGCTCGCCGTGGTGCGCGAGACCGTGCAGGAGGCGTCCGATGCACTGGGCCAGGATCTCGGCAAGCTGATCGCCGAGGGGCCGGCCGAAGAACTCAACCTGACCACCAACACGCAGCCGGTGATGCTGACCGCCGCCTACGCCTGCTATCGCGCCTGGCAAGAGGCGGGCGGCCCGGCGCCGTCGATCGTCGCGGGCCACAGCCTGGGCGAATACACGGCGCTGGTGGCGGCCGGCGCGCTGGCCTTCCGCGATGCGGTGCCGCTGGTGCGATTCCGCGCCCAGGCGATGCAGAACGCGGTGCCGGTCGGCGAAGGCGGCATGGCCGCGATCCTCGGCCTGGACGACGACACGGTGCGCGCGGTCTGCGCGGAAGCCGCGGCGGCCGGCGTGGTCGAGGCGGTCAACTTCAATGCGCCCGCGCAGGTGGTGATCGCCGGCGCCAAGGCCGCGGTCGAGAAGGCCTGCGAGATCGCCAAGGCGAAGGGCGCCAAGCGCGCGCTGCCGCTGCCGGTGTCGGCGCCGTTCCATTCCTCGCTGCTCAAGCCGGCTTCCGATCAACTGCGCGACTACCTGGCGACGGTCACGATCGACGCGCCGCGCATCCCGGTGGTCAACAACATCGACGTGGCGGTCGTGTCGGACCCCGCCGCGATCAAGGACGCGCTGGTTCGCCAGGCCGCCGGTCCGGTGCGCTGGGTCGAATGCGTGCGTCATATCGCCGGCACCGGCGTCACGCAACTGGTCGAATGCGGCCCGGGCAAGGTGCTCACCGGCCTGACCAAGCGCATCGACGGCGAACTGGCGGGCGCGGCCGTGTACGACCCGGCCACGCTCGACGACGTGCTCAAGCTCGTCACGGCCTGAGCGGCCGCGCGGTGCCTCGGCGCCGCGGCGAGCCACGATTCATCCGACTCACGGACCAACATGGACAAGACTCTCGACAAACAGGTGGCGATCGTGACCGGCGCCTCGCGCGGCATCGGCCGGGCGATCGCGCTCGAACTCGCGCGCCAGGGCGCCACGGTGATCGGCACGGCGACCAGCGAAGCGGGTGCCCAGGGCATCGGCGCGGCGCTGGCCGAAGCCGGCCTGGCCGGCCGCGGCGCGGTGCTCGACGTCAACGACGCGGCCTCGGCCGAGGCGCTGATTGATTCGACCGTCAAGGAATTCGGCCGTCTCGACATCCTCGTCAATAACGCCGGCATCACGCAGGATCAGCTCGCGATGCGCATGAAGGACGACGACTGGGACGCGGTGATCGACACCAACCTGAAGTCGGTGTTCCGCCTCTCGCGCGGCGTGCTGCGCCCGATGATGAAGGCCCGCGGCGGGCGCATCATCAACATCACCTCGGTGGTCGGCTCGCTCGGCAATCCGGGCCAGGCCAACTACGCGGCCGCCAAGGCCGGCGTGGCGGGCCTTACCCGCGCGCTGGCGCGCGAGATCGGCAGCCGCGGCATCACCGTCAACTGCGTGGCCCCCGGCTTCATCGACACCGACATGACCAAGTCGCTGCCCGAGGAGCAACAGGCCGCGCTGAAAACCCAGATTCCGCTCGGGCGCCTCGGCAGCACCGACGATATCGCTCACGCCGTCGCGTTCCTCGCCTCGCCGCTTGCCGGGTATATCACTGGCACGACGCTGCATGTGAACGGCGGCATGTACATGTCGTAACGGAATTCGTTTACCATCCGCGCCGTACGTCGGATGGAGGCGCCTCGAGCGCCTCTCGAACCGCAACGCCGGCGCGCATTTTTGGCGGCATCAAACCTGATAAAATGCGCGCACTTGTAAATCTGAACTTTCCCTCGGAGGGGTAATGGACAACATCGAACAACGTGTCAAGAAGATCGTCGCCGAGCAACTGGGCGTCGCCGAAGGCGAAATCAAGAACGAAGCCTCGTTCGTGAACGACCTCGGCGCCGACTCGCTCGACACGGTCGAGCTGGTCATGGCGCTCGAAGACGAGTTCGGCATGGAAATCCCGGACGAAGAGGCCGAGAAGATCACGACCGTTCAGCAAGCGATCGACTACGCTCGCGCGAACGTCAAGGCCTAAGACCCGGCACGCCGTCAGCAACGTTTTTCGGAACGCTGCGTGGGCGCCAGATCTCGCCGCCGGCTTCGTTGCCGGCCGCGCTAACAGCCACAGGGCTCGCAGGGCTGGTACCTGCGGCCCCTGTGGCTTTTGTTTTTGTCATCCAATGGAAAAGAGGGTACCGTGAGCCGCCGTCGAGTTGTCGTTACAGGCCTTGGGCTGATTTCGCCTGTTGGCAATAATGTTGCCGACGGTTGGGCCAATCTGGTCGCCGGTCGATCCGGCATCGCCAACATCACCAAGTTCGATGCAACGAACTATTCGACCCGCTTCGCGGGCGAGGTGAAGGGCTTCAATGTCGAGGAATACCTGCCCGCGAAGGAAGCGCGCCACATGGATACCTTCATCCATTACGGCATCGCGGCGGGCATGCAGGCCATGAAGGATTCGGGCATCGAGGTCACCGAGGAGAACGCGGAGCGCTTCGGCGTGGTCGTCGGCTCCGGCATCGGTGGCCTGCCGATGATCGAGGTCACGCAGACCGAACTGCTGAATCGCGGCCCGCGCCGCATTTCGCCGTTCTTCGTGCCGGCTTCGATCATCAACATGATCTCCGGTCACCTGTCGATCAAGTTCGGCCTGAAGGGCCCGAACCTCGCGATCGTGACGGCCTGCACCACCGGCCTGCACTGCATCGGCGAGGCCGCGCGCCTGATCGAGTACGGCGACGCCGACCTGATGATCGCGGGCGGCGCCGAGGCGACCGTCTCGCCGCTGGGCATCGGCGGTTTCGCGGCCGCCCGCGCGCTGTCGCAGCGCAACGACGACCCGGCCACCGCCAGCCGTCCGTGGGACAAGGACCGCGACGGTTTCGTGCTGGGCGAGGGCGCCGGCGTGATGGTGCTCGAGGAGTACGAGCATGCCAAGGCACGCGGCGCGAAGATCTACGCCGAAGTGTCCGGCTACGGCATGAGCGCCGACGCCTATCACATGACCGCCCCGGTCGAGGATGGCGACGGCGCGCGCCGCTGCATGCTGGCCGCGCTGCGCAACGCCGGTGTCAATCCCGACGAGGTCAACTACCTGAACGCGCACGGCACCTCGACGCCGCTCGGCGACCTGGCCGAGACGATCGGCATCAAGCGCGCCTTCGGCGATCGCGCCAAGCAGATGGTGGTCAACTCGACCAAGTCGATGACGGGCCACCTGCTCGGTGGCGCGGGCGGCCTCGAGTCGGTGTTCACGGTGCTGGCCGTGCACAACCAGGTCTCGCCGCCGACCATCAACATCTTCAATCAGGATCCCGAATGTGATCTCGATTACTGCGCGAACGAAGCGCGGGACATGAAGATCGACGTCGCACTGAAGAACTCCTTCGGCTTTGGCGGGACTAACGGCACGCTGGTTTTCAAGCGCGCCTGAAGCAGGATCGCTTGACGGGTCCCTCCCTCCTGTCTTCCTCCGGCACGCAGCCCGTCGCGCTGCGTGCCTCGGCGACGCTGCGCGTCGTGCTGGCGGCCTTCGTCGCGCTATGCGCGGCGGCGGCTGGCGGTGTCGCGCTGCAACTGGCCGACGGCCAGTTCGCCGGGAAGATCGGAGCGGTGTTCGTCGGGTTGCTGACCGCCGCGAGTCTCGCGTCGGTCGCGCGTGAAACCTGCGCGCGCCGGATCCCGGCCGCGCTGCGCATCGAGCCGGCCACCGGCACGCTCGCCGCCTACGATCACGCGGGCCGGCGGGTGGCGCACGGTGCCGTGGTCCGCTGCACGCATTGGGCGGACCGGCTGCTGGTGCTGGCGATCGCTCGCGAGCGCGGCGCCCCGGTGGCGCTGCTGGTGCCGGCCGATGCGCTCGACATGGCGGCGTTCCGCGCCCTGTCGGTGCTCGGCAGGCGCCCGCGGCGGGCCGGACGAGGCTGAGGGCGCGCGCCGCGCGGTTTCGCGGCAGGTCGCAGGGCGTTGCTACAATGGCGCTCCGCGTTGCATCCCTAGTTAACGGATTTGTCAGGTGAGTGAAAAAGAAATCGATCAGGCCCTGGTCGAGCGCGTACAGAAAGGCGACAAGGCAGCGTTCGAACTCCTGGTCTCCAAATACCACCGCAAGATCATCCGGCTGATCTCGCGCCTCGTGCGGGATCCCGCCGAGGTCGAGGACGTGGCCCAGGACGCCTTCATCAAGGCCTACCGCGCGCTGCCGCAGTTTCGCGGCGAATCGGCCTTCTACACGTGGTTGTACCGGATTGCCGTGAATACGGCGAAGAACTACCTTGCGACCCAGGGACGCCGCGCGCCGACCTCGACTGAAGCGGATGCCGAAGAGGCTGAAACTTTCTCCGACGCGGACCAACTAAGGGATATCAACACGCCCGAGTCGATGTTGATGAGCAAGCAGATCGCCGAAACGGTGAACGCGGCGATGGCGCTGTTGCCCGAGGAGTTGCGCACGGCCATCACACTGCGGGAAATCGAGGGTCTGAGCTACGAGGAAATCGCGGAAATGATGGATTGTCCGATCGGCACCGTCCGTTCCCGTATTTTCCGGGCCCGCGAGGCGATTGCGAACAAGTTGCGTCCGCTTCTGGACACGCCGGAAGGCAGGCGCTGGTGAGCCTGGCCGGCGTTCGGAAGCGGCACGGGGTCTAGTTACAGATAGAGTCGTGTGTCACGACGGGGTATCGAAGATGGGGAGCATCATGGGGTCGGTCTCTACGCAATCGCAACCGAGCTCGCAACGCGAGCGTCTGTCCGCACTGATCGACGGCGAGTCGCCTGACGGCCTGCCGTTCGCTCAGATCCTGGCCGGTTTCGGCGACACGGAACGGCGTGCCTGGTCCGAATTTCACGCGATCGGCGACGCGCTGCGTTCCGACGAACTCGCGATCGAACCGGCCGTCAGCCAGGCCTTCACGGCCCGGTTTTCCGCCGCCTTCGCGGCCGAGCCCCACCTGATCGCCCCGGCCGCGATCACCGTCGCGGCCAACAGCCCGGCTTCGCCGCTCAAGCGCGCGCTGCGCCGCCGCTTCGTGCCGGCACTGGCGGTGGCCGCCGCGGCCGCCACCCTGACCTGGATCGTGGTCCCGCAACTGCAGGGCACGGCCGGCCAGCCCGGCGTCTCGCCGGTGCAGGTCGCCTCGGTCGCGCCGCAGGACCTGCAGCGCGTGGCCGCCTCGTCCCACCAGGATCTCAACATCATCCGCGACGCGAGCCTCGACCAATACCTCGAAGCTCACCAGCAATTCGCGCAGCAGCCCGTGGTGTCGGGCTCGATGCCGCTCATTCGGACTGCCGTCGCGACGCAAGGCCAATAAACTCGATGCGGACACTGCTGTTGAATCGCGCCACCTCCGGCTGGACGCGGCTGCCTGCGCTCGTGCTCTGCGCGGCCGCCCTGATTTCCGTTCAATCGCGCGCGATCGCGCAGCAGCCGGTCGACCCGGCCGCCGGCCCGCAGGCTGCGGCCGCCTGGCTCGACCGGATCCAGCAGGCTGCCCAGCAGCAAAGCTACGACGGCACCTTCGTGTTCCAGCGCGGCACCTACGTGCAGTCCTCGCGGATCACCCACATCGCCGCCAAGGGCGGCGAATTCGAACAGATCGAGAGCCTCGACGGCAAGCCGCGCAAGCTGCTGCGCCACAACGACGACCTCGTCACGCTGGTGCCGGAGCGGCATCTCTGCGTGGTCGAGCGGCGCCAGAACCGCGATGCCTTCCCGTCGCTGCTCGGCGCGAGCGGCGAGCAGGTGCTGTCGGTCTATGACGCCAAGCCGCTCGGGCAGGACCGGGTGGCCGGCATCGACGCGCAAGTGGTCGAGCTGGTGCCGAAGGATGGCTACCGCTACGCCTACAAGCTCTGGACCGATGCCAGGACCGGCCTGCTGCTGCGCACGCAGACGCTCGACGCCGACGATCACGTGCTCGAGCAGGTTGCCTTCTCGCAGTTGCAGATCGGCACGGCGAACCCCACCCTGAAGACCACCATCGCCAATGGCGTGCGCAATCCCGCAGACTGCACGGTGGTGCGTCCGCCGGTGGCGAGCGTCGACATCGAGGGGCAGGGCTGGAAGCTGGGGCCGAGCGTGGCGGGCTTCCGCAAGATTCGCGAGGTGCGCCGCCCGATGGCCGCGCGCGATCCGGGAGAGCCGCCGATCGCCGTCGACCAGGCCGTCTTCACCGACGGGCTGGCCACCGTCTCGGTGTTCCTCGAGCCGGTCGAGAAGGGCTCGCGCAAGGAAGGGGCGGGCAGCACCGGCGCCACCCACGTGCTGGTGAAGCGCCGCGGCGATTTCTGGATCACCCTGCTCGGCGAAGTCCCGCCGGCCACCTTGCAGCAGTTCGCGGCTGCCATAGAATACAAGCCTTCGAAGTAAGCTCCGGTTCCTCGACATGACCACCACCACGCTGCCTACCTGGATGGCCGCGGTGGCGCTGACGGCCTGCCTGCCGCTCGCGTCGCTCGCTGCGCAACCCGCTTCGATCGTGCCGGGCGCCTCCGCGCCGGCCGCCGCCTCGGTGCCCGTGGCGCCGCCCTCGGCGCCGGCGGCACGCGCCGCGTTGCCCGACTTCGCCGACCTGGTTGAGAAGGCGGGCCCGGCGGTGGTCAACATCCGCACCACGGCGACGGTGCCGGCCGATCCGCGCGGCGTCTTCCCGCAAGGCCCGGACGACGGCGACATGTCGGAATTCTTCCGCCGCTTCTTCGGCATCCCGCTGCCGCAGGCGCCGGGCGCGCCCAAGAACGCGCAGCCCGATGCGCCCGACACGGAACAGAACCGCGGCGTCGGCTCGGGCTTCATCCTGTCCCAGGACGGCTACGTGATGACCAATGCGCACGTGGTCGACGATGCCGACACGATCTACGTGACGCTGACCGACAAGCGCGAGTTCAAGGCCAGGCTGATCGGTATCGACGAGCGCACCGACATCGCGATCGTCAAGATCAACGCCACCAACCTGCCGACCGTGGCGATCGGCGATTCGAACAAGGTGCGGGTGGGCGAGTGGGTGGTCGCGATCGGCTCGCCGTTCGGGCTCGACAACACCGTCACGGCCGGCATCGTCAGCGCCAAGGGGCGCAACACCGGCGACTACCTGCCGTTCATCCAGACCGACGTGGCCGTCAACCCGGGCAACTCCGGCGGCCCGCTGATCAACATGAACGGCGAGGTGATCGGCATCAATTCGCAGATCTACAGCCGCACCGGCGGTTTCATGGGCATTTCGTTCGCGATCCCGATCGACGAGGCGATGCGCGTGGCCGAGCAGCTCAAGGCCAGCGGCAAGGTCACGCGCGGGCGCATCGCGGTGGCGATCGGCGAGGTCACCAAGGACGTCGCCGACTCGATCGGGCTGCCGCGCGGGGAAGGCGCGCTGGTCAGCAGCGTCGAGGCGGGCGGCCCGGCGGACAAGGCCGGCGTGCAGCCGGGCGACATCATCCTGAAGTTCAACGGCCGCGACGTGGACGAGGCCACCGACTTGCCGCGCATGGTGGGCGACACCAAGCCGGGCAGCAAGGCCACCATCACGATCTGGCGCAAGGGCGCGGCGCGCGAGCTGCCGATCACGATCGCCGAGGTGCCGGCCGAGAAGGGCAATGCCCGCGCCGACGGCGGCAAGCCGAGCCAGCCCGCCAAGCCGCGCCAGAGCAATGCGCTGGGGCTGACCGTGAGCGACCTGACGGCCGAGCAGTTGAAGGCGGCCAAGGTGCCCAACGGCGTGCATGTCGACGCCGCCGACGGCCCGGCCGCGCGCGCGGGCTTGAAGCGCGACGACATCGTGGTGCGCGTCGGCGATACCGACATCACCAGCGCCAAGCAATTCGTCGAGGTCACCTCGAAGCTGGACCCGCAGAAGATGGTCGCGGTGCTGGTGCGACGCGGCGACAACACGCAATTCATCCCGCTGCGTCCGCGCGCGGCCCAGAAGTAGGGCGCGCGTGGCCTTCACGCTCTACGGCCGCGGCTGGTGCCATCTGTGCGACGAGATGCAGGTCGCGCTGGCGCCCGTCGCGGCCGAGTTCCATCTGCCGGTGACGGTGATCGACATCGACACCGATCCCGCGCTGGTCGAGCGTTACGACGAGGACGTGCCGGTGCTGCTGCTGGATGGCGTGGAAGTGTGCCGGCATCGCTTCGACGAAGGCGCGGTGCGCACCGCGCTGTCGCGGCGGCCGGCCGGCTCGGGCGCTTGATGCCGGCTGGGCACGGCCCGATCGGGCCCCAGGCGCCGGGGCCCGGAAAGCAAGGCCGTCGCGGCCGGCCCAGCAGGTTTCGTGCCGTTGGCGCGGCAAGCCCGCCAAAATGCCGCCCCGGCCAGGCCTTTTCGGCTAAAATAGGCTGTTTTTTCACCGACTTACACAAGGCGTGCTCCGCAGTCGTCGAGCGCGCCTTTTTCGCTTGATCGGCACTGAATGGATCATATTCGCAATTTCTCGATCATCGCGCACATCGACCACGGCAAGTCGACGCTCGCGGATCGCATCATCCAGGTATGCGGCGGCTTGACCGACCGCGAGATGGAAGCCCAGGTGCTCGACTCGATGGATCTCGAGCGCGAGCGCGGCATCACGATCAAGGCGCAGACCGCCGCGCTGTCGTACCGCGCGCGCGACGGCAAGGTCTACAACCTGAACCTGATCGATACCCCGGGGCACGTCGACTTTTCCTATGAAGTCAGCCGTTCGCTGTCGGCCTGCGAGGGCGCGCTGCTGGTGGTCGACGCCAGCCAGGGCGTCGAGGCGCAGACGGTCGCGAACTGCTACATGGCGATCGAGCTCGGCGTCGAGGTGGTGCCGGTCCTGAACAAGATCGACCTGCCCGCCGCCAACCCCGAGAACGCGATCGAGGAAATCGAGGACGTGATCGGCATCGACGCGACCGACGCGACGCGCTGCAGCGCCAAGACCGGCCTCGGTGTCGAGGACGTGCTGGAGTCGCTGATCGCCAAGGTGCCGGCGCCCAAGGGCGATGTCGACGCGCCGCTGCAGGCGCTCATCATCGATTCCTGGTTCGACAGCTACGTCGGCGTGGTGATGCTGGTGCGCATCGTCAACGGCACCCTGCGTCCCAAGGAAAAGATCAAGCTGATGGCGACCGGCGCGCAGTACCCGGTCGAGCATATCGGCGTGTTCACGCCGAAGTCGCGCAATCTCGAATCGCTGTCGGCCGGCCAGGTGGGTTTCATCATCGCCGGCATCAAGGAGCTGACGGCCGCCAAGGTGGGCGACACCGTCACGCACGCGGCCAAGGCCGCGCCCGAGCCGCTGCCGGGCTTCAAGGAAGTGAAGCCGCAGGTGTTCGCCGGCCTCTATCCGGTCGAGGCGAACCAGTACGACGCGCTGCGCGAATCGCTCGAGAAGCTCAAGCTCAACGACGCCGCGCTGCAATACGAGCCGGAAGTCTCGCAGGCGCTTGGCTTCGGCTTCCGCTGCGGCTTCCTCGGCCTGCTGCACATGGAGATCGTGCAGGAACGTCTCGAGCGCGAGTTCGACATGGACCTGATCACCACGGCACCCACCGTGGTCTACCAGGTGGTGCAGAGCAACGGCGAAACCCTCGTGGTCGAGAACCCGGCCAAGATGCCGGATCCGGGCCGCATCGAGGAAGTCCGCGAGCCGATCGTCACGGTCAACCTCTACATGCCGCAGGACTACGTCGGCTCGGTCATCACGCTGTGCGAGCAGAAACGCGGCTCGCAGATCAACATGCAGTACCACGGCCGCCAGGTTCAACTGACCTACGAAATCCCGATGGCGGAAATCGTGCTCGACTTCTTCGATCGCCTGAAGTCGGTGTCGCGCGGTTATGCCTCGATGGACTACGAGTTCAAGGAGTACCGCGCCTCGGACGTGGTCAAGGTCGACATGCTGATCAACGGCGACAAGGTCGATGCGCTGTCGATCATCGTGCACCGTTCGCAGTCGCAGTACCGCGGCCGCGAGGTGGCGGCCAAGATGCGCGAGATCATCCCGCGCCAGATGTACGACGTGGCGATCCAGGCCGCGATCGGCGCGAACATCGTGGCGCGCGAGAACATCAAGGCGCTGCGCAAGAACGTGCTGGCCAAGTGCTATGGCGGCGACATCTCGCGAAAGAAGAAGCTGCTCGAAAAGCAGAAGGCCGGCAAGAAGCGCATGAAGCAGGTGGGTTCGGTCGAGATCCCGCAGGAGGCGTTCCTCGCGATCTTGCGTGTCGAAGACAAATAACAGGACTGATCCTTTTATGAATTTCGCATTGATTCTTTTTGTGCTCGTCGTCTTGACGGGTATCGCGTGGGTGCTGGACAAGCTGGTGTTCCTGCCGGGCCGTCGCAAGGCCGCCGACGAGGCCGCCGCCGAATTCGACCGCCAGCAGGCGCGCGTCGGCGAGCGCTTCGCCGACGAGAACGCCGCCGAGACGCGCGCCAAGCTGCGCGACGATAAGCTGCGCCAGCCGTGGTGGCTCGAATACACGGCGAGCTTCTTCCCGGTGATCCTGGCGGTGTTCGTGGTGCGTTCCTTCGTGGTCGAGCCGTTCAAGATCCCCTCGGGCTCGATGGTGCCCACCCTGCTGGTGGGCGACTTCATCCTCGTCAACAAGTTCGACTACGGCCTGCGCCTGCCGATCACCAACCAGAAGATCACCGCCGGCCGGCCGCTGGCGCGTGGCGACGTGGTGGTGTTCCGCTATCCGAAGGACGAGTCGGTCGACTACATCAAGCGCGTGATCGGCCTGCCCGGCGACACCGTCCAGTACTACGACAAGAAGCTGACCATCAACGGCCAGCCCGTGCCGGAAACGCCGCTGGCCGACTACTTCGACGAAGAGCGCATGAACTACGCGAAGCAGTACGAGGAGAGCATCGACGGCCGCAAGAACGCGATCCTCAACAACCCGGCCGTGCCGCCCTTCGTGATGGGCGCCGACGACTTTCCCTACAAGAGCAACTGCGAGTACAACGAGCACGGCGTGACCTGCAAGGTGCCGCCGGGCCACTACTTCATGATGGGCGACAACCGCGACAACAGCGCGGACAGCCGCTACTGGGGTTTCGTGCCCGACAAGGACCTGGTCGGCCGCGCCTTCTTCATCTGGATGAACTTCAGCGATCTCAAGCGCATCGGCTTGTTCCACTGAACGTCGCAATCCTCGCCAGCATTGCGCCACGGCCGGGCGCAATGCTGGCAAATCACTTCAAGAACCGGCGGTAACACCGCTGCCACACGCCTTTTCGTGCCCGGCATCCGTCACTCGACGGCACCGGCGCCCGCGTTATACTCCTGCACATGCCTCAGTCCCAGTTGGAAAGCCGGCTGCGCTACGAATTTCGCAATGCGGAATTGCTGCGTCAGGCTTTGACCCATCGTAGCCACAGCGCCACGCATAACGAACGGCTCGAGTTTCTCGGCGATTCCGTTCTCAATTGCGCGGTGGCCGCCCTTTTGTTCCAGCGCTTCAGCAAGCTGGACGAAGGCGACCTGTCGCGCGTGCGGGCCAATCTCGTCAAGCAGCAGTCGCTGTACGAGATCGCTCAGGCCCTCAATATCTCCGAAGGCCTGCGGCTCGGCGAGGGCGAGCTGCGCAGCGGCGGCTTCCGTCGCCCGTCGATCCTCGCGGACGCGTTCGAAGCCATCATCGGGGCGGTCTTCCTCGATGGCGGCTTCGAAGCCGCCCAGGGGGTGATCAAGCGCCTCTATATCCCGATCCTCGACCACATCGATCCGCGCACGCTGGGCAAGGACGCCAAGACGCTGCTGCAGGAGTATCTGCAGGGCCACAAGATCGCGCTGCCCACCTATACCGTGGTGGCCACGCATGGTGCGGCGCACAACCAGCAGTTCGAGGTCGAGTGCACAGTGCCCAAGCTCGATATCAAGGTGTCGGGTTCGGGCGCGAGCCGCCGCGCGGCCGAGCAGGCCGCCGCGAAGAAGGCGCTCGACGAGGTGATGGCGCGGCCGATGGCGGCCGCCAAGCCGAAGCGCTCGAAGAGCGCGCGGGCCTCCAAGGCCGAGCCGGAGATCGTGCCGGGCGTGAAGGGCGTGCAGGAAGCGCTGGACCTGCGCTCGACGCCGGAACGCAAGGAGCGCGCCGCTGCCGCGCCGGGCGAGGTTGCCAAGGCACCGGCGGAAACGGCTGCCGAGCGCGGCGCGCCGGTGGCTGTGATCCGTGCCGGCGCGCATGCCGAAGCTGGCGCCGACAAGGTCGAGCGCGCGGAACGTGCGGTAAGACCTGCCGACAAGCCGGCGCCGGCCGTGGCCGAGAAGCTGGTCGCCAGCGACAAACCCGCCGACAAGCCTGCTGACAAGCCCGCCGAGAAATCCACGGAAAAACCCGCCGGCGACAAGACCGCGCCGGCCGCCGACAAGCCCGAAGCCGCCTCGCGAGGCGCCGGCGCCCCGGATCGGACGTTGCGTGCACGCGACACCGCCGCGACGCCGTCCGGCGAGCCGGACGCCGATCTCGCCGCCGCGCCCCTGCGCGTGGCCGATGCCGGCCATTGAATCCCTGATCCATCCGCGAGCCGCGTCGTGCGGCCCGCCTCGAATTGCAGCAGCCTGATATGAACGCACCCGCCACTCCCGCCGGTTTCCGTTGCGGCATGATCGCCATCGTCGGCCGGCCCAACGTCGGCAAGTCGACGCTGATGAACGCGCTGGTCGGCCAGAAGATCAGCATCACCTCGCGCAAGGCGCAGACCACGCGCCACCGCATCACCGGCATCCACACGCTGCCCGACGCGCAGTACATCTTCGTCGACACCCCCGGTTTCCAAACCCGCCACAGCACCGCGCTGAACCGCTCGCTGAATCGCACCGTCACCTCGACGCTGACCAGCGTCGACGCGATCCTGTTCGTGATCGAGGCGGGCCGCTTCGGTCCCGACGACCAGAAGGTGCTCGACCTGATCCCGAAGAGCGTGCCGACCCTGCTGATCCTCAACAAGCTCGACCGGATCACCGACAAGAGCTCGCTGTTCCCGTTCCTGAAGCAGATGGGCGAGCTGCGCGAGTTCGCCGAGGTGGTGCCCCTGTCGGCCAAGCATGTCGACGACATCAGCCGCCTGATGGAAACGGTCAAGCCCTACCTGCCGGAAGGCGAGCCGATCTACGGCGAGGACGACCTGACCGATCGCAGCTCGCGCTTCCTCGCCGCCGAGATCCTGCGCGAGAAGGTATTCCGCTGGACCGGCGACGAGCTGCCGTACACCAGCACCGTGATCATCGACAAGTTCGAGGAGGAAGGGCGCCTGACACGCGTGTTCGCCACCATCCTGGTCGAGCGCGATTCGCACAAGGCGATGGTGATCGGCAAGAAGGGCGCCAAGCTCAAGCAGATCAGCACCGAGGCGCGGCTCGACATGGAGAAGCTGTTCGATGGACCGGTCTATCTCGAAACCTTCATCAAGGTGAAGAGCGGCTGGGCCGACAACGAAGCAGGGCTCCGTGCCTATGGGTACGAATGAGGACACGCACGGCGCCGACGAGCTTCCCGTGTCCGTCGTCGATCCGGCGCCGCCCTTAGCGTCGGCGGCTTCCTCCGCGCCGGCCGCTTCCGCTGCTCCCGCCCCGGCCGCCGAGCCGGCGCCGGCGCGCAAGCCGCGCCGTCCTTCCGCGCGCGCTTCCGACTTCCGCGTCTCCGAGCAGCCCGGCTTCGTGCTGCACAGCTATCCCTATCGCGAAACCAGCCTGATCATCGACGTGCTGACGCGCGACCACGGCCGCGTCGCGCTGGTCGCGAAGGGCGCCAAGCGCCCGCATTCGGCGCTGCGCGGCGTGCTGCAGACCTTCCAGCCGCTCTCGCTGTCCTGGTCCGGCAAGTCCGAGATGCGCACCCTGACCGGCGCCGAGTGGGTCGGCGGCATGCTGCCGCTGGGCGGCGACGCGCTGCTCTGCGGCTTCTACGTCAACGAACTGCTGGTGAAGTTCTGCGCGCGCGAGGATCCGTTCCCGCCGCTGTTCCAGCATTACCTCGTGACGCTGGCGCGGCTCGCGCACGACGAGCCGGCCGTGCAGGTGCTGCGCTCGTTCGAGCGCGTGCTGCTGCGCGAGACCGGTTATGCGCGCGCGCTGAACCGCACCACGGCGCGGCGCGCGGTGCAGCCCGAGGGGCGCTACGTGTTCGACCCCGAGCGCGGCGTGCGCGAGGCCAGCGACGAATTGCCGGCCCACTGGCCGGTGGTCGCGGGCCAGACATTGCTCGACATGGAGGAGGACGATTACCATCGTGCCCAGACCGTCGCGCAAAGCAAGACGCTGATGCGCTTCCTGCTCAACACCTATCTGGGCGGCACGCCGCTCGCCACGCGCCAGATCCTGATCGACCTGCAAAACCTATGAGCTTCTTCCTGACCGCGCCGACCGTCATCGATCTCGGCGTCAACATCGATCACGTCGCGACGCTGCGCAACGTGCGCGGCACCGCCTATCCCGACCCGATCCGCGCCGCGCTGGCCGCCGAGCAGGCCGGCGCCGACGCGATCACGCTGCACTTGCGCGAGGATCGCCGCCACATCCGCGACGCCGACGTGCGCGCGCTGCGCCCGCTGCTCACCACGCGCATGAACCTCGAATGCGCGATCACCCAGGAGATGCTCGACATCACCTGCGAGGTGCAGCCGCACGACGCCTGCCTGGTGCCCGAGAAGCGCGAGGAGCTGACCACCGAGGGCGGCCTCGACGTGGCCGGCCATTTCGAGAGCGTGCGTGCCGCCTGCCGGCAGCTCGCCGAGGCGGGCGTGCGCGTGTCGCTGTTCATCGATCCCGATGCCGAGCAGATCCGTGCCGCGCACGAGGCCGGCGCGCCGGTGATCGAGCTGCATACCGGCGCCTACGCCGAGGCGCACGACGCGGCCGGCCAGCAGCGCGAATTCGAGCGCGTGGTGGCCGGCGTGGACGCCGGCGTCGCGCTGGGCCTGAAGGTCAACGCGGGTCACGGCCTGCATTACACCAACGTGCAGGCGATCGCCGCGATCGACGGCATCGTCGAGCTGAACATCGGCCACGCGATCGTCGCGCAGTCGATCTTCACCGGCTGGGACAACGCGGTGCGCGAGATGAAGGCGATCATGGTCGCCGCGCGCGTGGCCGCGCGTCACGGCGGCCGCTGAGCCCGGGCCGCGCTCATGGCCATCTACGGCATCGGCACCGACATCGTCCAGGTAAGCCGGATCGCGGCGGTGCTCGAACGCACCGGCGGGCGCTTCGCCGAGAAGGTGCTCGGCCCCGACGAGCTGCGCGTGTTCGCGGCGCGCCGCAAGCGCTCCGAGGCGCGCGGCATCGCCTTCCTCGCCACGCGTTTCTCGGCGAAGGAGGCGTTCTCGAAGGCGATCGGCCTCGGCATGCGCTGGCCGATGACCTGGCGCGCCCTGCAGACCCTCAACGAAGCGAGCGGCCAACCCTATGTGCTGGCTTCCGGCGAACTCGCCGCGTGGCTGGCCGAGCGGCGCATCACGGCCCGCGTGACGGTCAGCGACGAACGCGACTACGCGGTGTCCTTCGTGGTCGCCGAGGTGCCCGACGACGGCGCGCCTGCCGCCGTCGCCGCCCGCGACTGAACTTCCTTTTTCCACGGACCCGATTCGATGAAACCGACTCCCGGCCCCGTCATGCTCGATGTGGTGGGCACCACGCTCACGCGCGACGACGCGCGCCGCCTCGCGCATCCGCGCACGGGCGGCGTGATTCTGTTCGCGCGCCACTTCGAGAACCGTGCCCAGCTCTGCGCGCTGACCGACGCGATCCGCGCGGTGCGCGAGGACATCCTGATCGCGGTCGACCACGAAGGCGGCCGCGTGCAGCGCTTTCGCACCGACGGCTTCACGGTGCTGCCGGCGATGCGGCGCCTGGGCGAGCTGTGGGACAAGGACGTGCTGCACGCCACCAAGCTGGCCACCGCGGTGGGCTATGTGCTGGCCGCCGAGTTGCGCGCCTGCGGCATCGACCTGAGCTTCACGCCGGTGCTCGATCTCGACTACGGCCGCTCGAAGGTGATCGGCGATCGCGCCTTCCATCGCGACCCGCGGGTGGTCACGCTGCTGGCCAAGAGTCTCAACCACGGGCTCGCGCTGGCTGGCATGGCGAACTGCGGCAAGCATTTCCCCGGCCACGGTTTTGCCGAAGCCGATTCCCACGTCGCGTTGCCGACCGACGATCGCCCGCTCGAGCAGATCCTCAAGCTCGACGCGGCGCCTTATGACTGGCTCGGCCTGTCGTTGTCGGCGGTGATCCCGGCGCATGTGATCTACACGCAGGTCGATGCGCGCCCGGCCGGTTTCTCGTCGATCTGGCTGCAGCGCGTGCTGCGCGAGCGGCTCGGCTTCACCGGCGCGGTGTTCAGCGACGATCTCTCGATGGAGGCGGCGCGCGCCGGCGGCACGCTCGCGCAGGCTGCCGACGCGGCGCTCGAGGCCGGCTGCGACATGGTGCTGGTCTGCAACCAGCCCGAGCAGGCCGAGAAGGTGCTCGACGAGATGCAGGCGGAGGTTTCGGCCGAGTCGGCGCGCCGTATCCGCCGCCTGCGCCCGCGCGGCAAGCCCGCCAGCTGGGACAAGCTGATGCGCCGGCCCGAGTACCAGCGTGCCTCGGCCCTGCTGCGCGAGACGCTCGGCTGATTGGTCTCGCCTCGCGTCATCAACGACAAAGGCCGCGCTGGGCGCGGCCTTTGTCGTTAACCAGCGGCACGGAGCAGTGTCCCCGCCCGGTTCGCTCAATTCATCTTCATGCGCTGCAGCTTGTTATAGAGCGTCTTCGGGCTGATGCCGAGCAGGGCGGCGGCGCGGTGCCGCGTGCCGCCGACCGCGTCGAGCGTGGCGCGGATCAGCAGGTCCTCGACGTCCGACAGCGGCGTGCCGACGCGCACCTGCACGCTGCTGCCGTTGAGTGCGGCGCCCGGCACGAACACGCCGTCGTTGGCGCGCAGCGTCTCGATGAAATCGCCCGAGGCCTCGTAGGCCAGCCGCACGCGTTCGCGCAGCTCGCGCACGTTGCCGGGCCATTCGTAGGCCAGGCATTCGCGCACGAAGTCGGGCGCGATGCGCTTGTCGACCGCGCCCAGGCCGGCCTGGCGCGCTTCGCGGTTGAGATCGTCGACGAAGGATTCGGCGATCTGCAGCATGTCGTCGTCGCGTTCGCGCAGCGGCGGCAGCGCGATCGAGGTGGCGTCCAGACGCAGCCACAGGTCCTCGCGCAGCGTGCCGTTGTCGAGCGCCTCGCGAGCCGGGCGGCGCGAGGTGGCGATCAGCCGGAAGTCGGTCGCGATCTCGGCCGAGCCGCCGATGCGCATGAAGGCCTGCGAGTCGAGCGCGCGCAGCAGCGCTTCCTGGATCGACAGCGGCAGCGAGGTGATGTCCTTGAGCAGCAGGGTGCCGCCGCTGGCCTGCTCGAACAGGCCCGGCTCGCGTCGCTCGGCACCGCCGTAGGTGCCGCGTTCGCGGCCGAACAGCATGCTCTCGATCACGATGCTGCCGAGTTCGAGCACGCGCGGCAGTTGCAGCGCGGCGCGGCAGTCGAACTTGATGAACGGGCCCTTGCGGCGCCGGCTCAGGTCGTGCAGCGCGCGGGCGGCGGCTTCCTTGCCGGTGCCGGCCTCGCCCCACAGCAGCACCGCGGCCTCGCTGCGCGCATTGCGCTCGATCATGTCGTAGGTGTGCTGGATCGCGTCGCTGCGGCCGATCAGCGGGCCGAAGCGGCCGAGCCGGCGCAGCGTGGTGCGCAGCGACTGCACTTCCTCGATCAGCTCGTAGGGGCGCGGGATCCGCGCCAGCAGGCTGCGCAGCCGCGGGATATTGACGGGCTTGAGCAGGTAATCCCAGATGCCATGCCGCAGCCCCTCGATCGCGCTCTCGACCGTGGCATTGCCGGTCAGCACGATCACCGGCAGGCCGCCGTTCGGCTGCTGCGGCTGGGGCAGGTGCTGGAGCAGGTCGAAGCCGCTGCCGTCCGGCAGGTTCAGGTCGACCAGCACCACGTCGGGGATGGTCCGCGCCAGCGCGGCGCGGGCCTCGGCGAGCGAGGTGGCCGTGTCGACCGTGAAGCCGTCCGCGGCGAGCAGCGCCGTCAGGCCGGACAAGCTGTTGGGATCGTCTTCGACTATGAGGGCGTGTGGCATGGTGTGCGGAATGTTCAAAGGGCCGGCCGTACGTGACGGGCGTGTGCGCCCTATTGTTCGATTAGAGTCGGAATTTTATGTCCCTCGGCGCCGCTAGCGTACGGTATTTGCGGTTGAAAGCAAAAGAGTTACCGAAGATACAAATTGATGCCTTTTCTGTATGACGACGCATCGGCTTTTGTGCATCGCGGCTTTGGCGCAATAATCTGGCTCCGGAAAAGAAAAAGCGCCCCGAAGGGCGCTTTTTCAAGCCGTTTGCGCGAACTTATGCGCGGCTGCGGTATTCGTTGGTGCGCGTGTCGATTTCGATCTTGTCGCCGGTGTTGCAAAAGAGCGGCACTTGCAGTTCGTAGCCGGTGGCGATCTTGGCGTTCTTCAGCACCTTGCCCGACGAGGTGTCGCCCTTGACGGCCGGTTCCGTGTAGGTGATCTCGCGCACGATGACGGTCGGCAGGTCGACCGAGATGGCCTTCTCGTTGTAGAACACGACTTCGCAAGCCATGCCGTCTTCGAGGTAGTTCAGCGCGTCGCCCATCATTTCCGCTTCGACTTCGTACTGGTTGTAGTCGGCGTCCATGAACACGTACATCGGATCGGCGAAGTACGAGTAGCTCACTTCCTTGCGGTCGAGCACCACCACGTCGAACTTGTCGTCTGCCTTGTAGACCGATTCCTGGCCTGCGTTGGTCAGCAGGTTCTTCAGCTTCATCTTGACGACGGCGGAATTGCGGCCCGACTTGTTGTATTCGGCCTTCGCGACGACCCACGCGTCACTGCCGACCATCACGACGTTGCCTACGCGGAGTTCCTGTGCGGTTTTCATATCAAAACTGTCCTGTGCAAAAAATTTGTCCTGACGTTGCGCAACGGCCGACAACGCAAGCGAGGGCGGTGGGGCCCGGGCTTGACCGATCCGGCCCGGGTAGCGCCGGGTAGCTCGAGGCGCCGGGGCCGGAACGCGCTTGCGTGGTCCGCCGTTGGATAACCGCTTATTTTAACTGAGTTTTTGTGAATTCCGCCAGATTTCCAGCGAGATCGCCGACCGCCGCCAGTTCCTCCGCCCAGGCGCCGGCGCGCGCCTCGAAGGCGGCGCGATGGGCGATGAAATCGGCCCAATCCGGCGTGCCCGCGCCGTTCCAGGCGTGCCAGAAGCGCGCGGCGGCCTCGCGCGCGGGCTCGGGCAGGCCGGCGGCGAGATGGGCGAGCGCGGCGTCGAGCTTGGGCAGGTGCGCGTCGTCGCCCTGTGGATAGATATGCCAGACGAATGGCTTGCGCGCCCATTGCGCGCGCACGAAGGAATCCTCGCCGCGCACGAAGTTCAGGTCGCTGGCCCAGAGCAGGGCGTCGTAGTCGGGCTGGGCGACGAAGGCCAGGCCGTGGGCGCTGAGCCTGCCCGCCGTGGCCCGGCTGCCGGCGCCGAAGCGCGCCAGGCCGAAGAAGGCGGCGATTTCCGGGCAGATCCGGCCCTCCGGCACCAGCAGCACGATCGGCAGTTCGCCGTCGCGCCATTGTTCCAGCAGCGGACCCAAGGCGGGATTCTCGTAGGCGAACAGCGAGATCACGCAGGCCTCGCGCGCCGGCGCCGAAGCGCCGGTGGCGCGCCGCCACCAGGCCTCGCGCGCCTCGGTCGAGGCCTCGAAGGCCTCGCGGCGCGCATCCAGGCCGGCTTCCTTGAGCACGCCGCCGGTGCCGCGGCCGAGCCCGGGGAAGAAGAAGCTCTTCAGCAAGGCGTGGCGCGGATGCGGCGAGGGGCGCTGGTGGAAATCGGCGACCCAGTCCTCGGCGCTCAGGTATTCGAGGTTGATCCAGGCCGGCGCGCGTTCGCGGCGCGCCATCGCGGCCACGTACTCGGCCGGCAGTTCGCAGCCGAAGGCCTCGATCACCACGTCGGCGATCGCCAGGGTGTCGCCGGCATGGACGGGCTCGCCCCAGTGTTCGATGGCGATGCCCTCGACATGCTGGCGCCTGGCGGCGGGATCGACCGCCGGCGCCAGGCGCGCGAAGGTATGCAGGTCGTCGACGATCAGGCGCAATTGCCAGCCGTGCTCGCGCGCGAGCTGGGTGGCCAGGCGCCAGCACACGCCGATGTCGCCGAAGTTGTCGACCACGGTGCAGAAGATATCGCAGGCGATCGGCTCGGGAAGGGCGGCAGCGTCAGGGATCGGGGGCATCGAAGAAACCGGGGTGAATGCTCTAAACTGGCGATTCTAAATGACCTGTTCGCGCGCCACGGCGCCCGGATCACGCATGACAGCCCCCGATCAGTCCGACCCGTCCTCCTCGCCCAGCCAGTCCGAATCGCCACCCGTGCCCGCCCCGGCCGACGTGCCGTTCGAGCCGAAGCCGATCCTCGCGCAATTGCCGCACCTGCCAGGCGTCTATCGCTACTACGATGCCGGCGGCGCGGTGCTCTATGTCGGCAAGGCGCGCAACCTGAAGAAGCGCGTCTCGAGCTATTTCAACAAGACCCAGTTGTCGCCGCGCATCGCGATGATGGTCACGCGCATCCGCAAGATCGAGACCACCGTGACGCGCTCGGAAGCCGAGGCGCTGCTGCTCGAGAACAACCTCATCAAGGCCCTGGCGCCGCGCTACAACATCCTGTTTCGCGACGACAAGTCCTATCCCTACCTGAAGCTGACCGGCCATGCGTTTCCGCGCATGGCCTATTACCGCGGTGCCGTCGATCGCAAGAACCAGTATTTCGGGCCGTTCCCGAGCGCCTGGGCGGTGCGCGAGAGCATCCAGATCCTGCAGCGCGTGTTCCAGTTGCGCACCTGCGAGGATTCGGTGTTCAACAATCGCACGCGGCCCTGCCTGCTGCACCAGATCGGCCGCTGCACGGCGCCCTGCGTCGGCGCGATCGAGGCGGAGGATTACGCGCGCGACGTCTCGAACGCCTCGCGCTTCCTGCTCGGTCGGCAGAACGAAGTGATGAAGGAGCTCGAGCAGAAGATGCACGCCTTCGCGGCCGAGCTGAAGTTCGAGCAGGCCGCGGCGGTGCGCAACCAGATGAGCTCGCTGTCGACCGTGCTGCACCAGCAGGCCATCGAGGTCGGCAGCGAGAGCGACGTCGACATCCTGGCGGTGGTGGCGCATGGCGGGCGCGTCTGCGTGAACCTGGCGATGGTGCGCGGCGGCCGGCATCTCGGCGACAAGGCCTATTTCCCGGCGCATGCCGACAGCGCGATCGCGCTGGCGGCGTGGCGCGACGAGGAGGTGGAAGACGCCGGCGAGGAGGCGGCGATCGTCGAGGATCTGGCGGCGGCGGTCGGCACCCTGCCAGGCGATGTCGATGCGCAGGCGGCCGCGCCCGAAGCCGATGCGGCGGGCGCGGTGCCGCCCGTCGAGCTGCCGGCGCCCCTGGCGGCCGGTGACGATGTCGCCGTTTCGGCCGATGAATTGAACGAGGCAGCCGAAGCCACCGAAGCGGAAGCCGATCCGGCCGGCATCTCGATCGAGACCGAGGTGCTCGAGGCCTTCATCGCCCAGCACTATCTCGGCAATCGCGTGCCGCCCGTGCTGGTGGTCAGCCACGCGCCGGCCAATCGCGAGCTGATCGACCTGCTGGTCGAGCAGGCCGGCCACAAGGTGGCGGTGCTGCGCCAGCCGCAAGGCCAGAAGCGCGCCTGGCTGTCGATGGCCGAGCAGAATGCGCGGCTCGCGCTGGCGCGGCTGTTGTCCGAGCAGGGTTCGCAGCAGGCGCGCACGCGCGCGCTGGCCGAGGTGCTCGGTTTCGAGGCCGAGGACCTGGCCCAGCTACGCATCGAGTGTTTCGATATCAGCCACACCATGGGCGAGGCGACGCAGGCTTCCTGCGTGGTGTTCCATCACCACAAGATGCAGTCGGGAGAGTATCGCCGCTACAACATCACCGGCATCACGCCCGGCGACGACTACGCGGCGATGCGCCAGGTGCTCACGCGCCGCTACGAGAAGATGGTCGAGCAGGCGGCTCAGACGGCCGCCGCCGATGCGGCCGCCGGCATCGACGGCGACGCGACGCGTGCCAGCGCCGCCGCCGCGCTGCTGCCGAACATCGTGTTGATCGACGGCGGCAAGGGGCAGGTGGAGGTGGCGCGCCAGGTGTTCACCGAACTCGGGCTCGACGTGTCGATGCTGGTGGGCGTGGCCAAGGGCGAGGGGCGCAAGGTCGGCCTGGAGACGCTGGTGTTCGTCGACGGCCGCCCCTCGCTCGAACTCGGCAAGGAAAGCGCGGCCCTGATGCTGGTCGCGCAGATTCGCGACGAGGCGCATCGCTTCGCCATCACCGGCATGCGCGCCAAGCGTGCCAAGACGCGCCAGACCTCGCGGCTGGAGGAGCTCGAAGGGGTCGGCGCGAAGCGGCGCCAGCGCCTGCTGGCGCGCTTCGGCGGCTTGCGCGGCGTGGTGGCCGCGAGCGTGGAGGAACTGGCCAGCGTGGAGGGCATCTCGCACGCGCTGGCCGAGCAGATCTACCGCCAGTTGCACTGAGGCGGCGCGGGGCCTTCGGGCCGCGGATTCCGCTCGGCTTGTGGCAGGCCGGGCGGCGCGGCACAATTGCACATCCTTTACACGTCCAGCCCGTCATGCCGTTCAATTTCCCGATTTTCCTGACTTGGGTGCGAATCGTGCTGATTCCGCTCGTCGTCGGCCTGTTCTACCTGCCGGACGTGATGATGAGCGTCGAGCATCGCAACCTCGCGGCCGCGCTGGTATTCGTGCTGGCCGCGCTGACCGACTGGTTCGACGGTTTCCTGGCGCGCAAGTGGAACCAGACCTCGGCGTTCGGCGCCTTCCTCGACCCGGTGGCGGACAAGCTGATGGTGACGGCCGCGCTGCTGATCCTGGTGCAGCTCGCGCGCATCGACGCGGCGATCGCCCTGGTGATCATCGGTCGCGAGATCGCGATCTCGGCGCTGCGCGAATGGATGGCGCAGATCGGCGCCTCGAAGAGCGTGGCGGTCAATTCGCTCGGCAAGTTCAAGACCGCCTGCCAGATGGTCGCGATCCCGATGTTGCTGTACTATGGCGCGCTGCCGATTGGGGGCGGTATCGCGATCGACACCCGCGTGTGGGGGCTCTGGCTCATCTACCTCGCGACGGTGCTGACGATCTGGTCGATGCTGTACTACATGAAGCTGGCCTGGCCGCAGATCCGCGAGCGAGGCGGTGCGATGTGAGATTTTTCAGGTGTCGAGAAAAAGGGTGCGAAAAACGCTTGACACACTGAAACAGCTTCTACATAATCTCATTTCTCCGCTGCACTGAAACGAACGCAGCAGCGAACGAAGCAGAAGCGCGGAGATGCCGGCAAGTAATGTGGCGATGGCAGCAGGAAGCAAAACGCGGGAGTAGCTCAGTTGGTAGAGCGCAACCTTGCCAAGGTTGAGGTCGCGAGTTCGAGACTCGTCTCCCGCTCCAGATTCAAGCAGCGTTTTGTTGAAGCAGTAGTGGTTCGGCAAGGGCTGGATTTTGCAGGACATGCGGGAGTAGCTCAGTTGGTAGAGCGCAACCTTGCCAAGGTTGAGGTCGCGAGTTCGAGACTCGTCTCCCGCTCCAAAACAAGGGGAAGCCAGGCTTCCCTTTTTGTTTGGCGAATTTTCCGGCTTGCCGGGTTTGCCAGATAAAAATCTGCGGTCGTTGCATCGGTATCGCGACGGTCGTCAGTCCGCTTATGGCGCGATAGCAAAGCGGTTATGCAGCGGCCTGCAAAGCCGTGTAGGCCGGTTCGACTCCGGCTCGCGCCTCCAGATAAAGCCCTGATTCGTCAGGGCTTTTCTTTTTTCTGAGCGTTTCCATTGCTGGAAATGCGTCGCCTAGAGTGGTAAAAAGTCGCATCTAACCACTCGGAAATCACTCGTAACCACTCGAACTACGGCTAGTTTGGCCGTGTAGGGAAGTTGGACGAGTGTGCGACATGCCAACAAAACGACAACGTGCATCGGGATCGTGGGAATTCACGATTCGGCGGGCGAAGCTCCTACCAAAGCCACTTTCCCTCACTTTCGATACAGAGGCTGAGGGCAATGCATACTGCGCGCGTATCGAGCAGTTGCTCGATGCCGGTATTGTTCCGGAGGATGTGGTAGCGCAGCGCCAACTCATGACCAACGTGGGTGACGCAATTCGAGCGTACCTGCAGGCGGTCTCGGTCCCGGTATCCGATAGAAATCTCCTGAATACGCTGATCGGAACTCACGAGGCAGTTCGGCTGGTTGACGTTGACTATGCTTGGGCCGAGACCTGGGTCAAGTTCATGAAACGTCGCGATCATATGTCGCCGTCCACGATCCGTCACTACGTAGGTGCACTCGCCAGATGCTTCGATTGGGCGCGGAAAACTGAATCGTCGCTCCTGGCCGACAATCCGCTTCGGCATCTTCCAAGGCGCTACGCAACGTATACCGAAGAGGATGCGCGAGCGGTGCAGGCGCAAGATTTCGAAGTGAAGAGCGATCACCATCGAGATCGCCGGCCCGCCGACCTTGAGGAGGCGGCAATTCGGGCGATCATGGCCGGCGCGAAGCCCGAGGGCCGCGAGCGTGCGCTGGCGCTTCCATATCGGCCGGCGGTCATCTTCTTGTTTGAGCTGGCAATTGAATCCGCAATGCGCATGCGGGAGATCTACACGCTTGAGGTCGGCCAGTTCGATCTGCCGCGCCGGACCGTGGCTCTTGAGCGGACTAAGAACGGACACAAGCGCCAAGTTCCTCTCACGAGCGTCGCGATACAAGCCCATGAGCGCTATGTAGACGCAGTGAATTCTGGTGACCCAGAGATGGCCGGCTTCAGCTTCGCAGGCGGTGCGCTCTTCCCGTGGGTGGCGGATATGGCGGCAGCGATGCGAGCGGAGAACAAGCCGGCGCTCAGGTCGAAACTGATGGAGCGGGTGACCTCTAGGCTATCCGGTCAGTTTGGCCGGATTTTCGACGCGGCTGGTTGCGGTGACCTGGTTTTTCACGACCTCCGGCACGAGGCAACTTCTCGGCTCTACGAACGAACGACCTTGACTGACGTGCAGATCGCAAAGATCACCGGACATCGCGATCCCAAAGTGCTGATGCGATACGCGAATCTACGAGGGAGCGATCTGGCCGAGCGGCTGTGGTGACCGCGTCGGGGACACACTCAGTATGTGGTGTGCCCGTTGCTTGACACGCGTGGCAAAGTGTTATACTTGCGACCATGGAAACGACCCTCCCTGATCAAGATCTGGCTATGCTGGCTGATCCCAAACTACGGATGAAGGTGCGCAAGCGCCGGAAGACGAAGGAGCGCTTAACCCGCGATCCGGCTGAGCGGCACGGGGTGGATTTTTTCGTTACGCATTTAGACAGTAAGCAGCCCCTCCTTGTCGAAGGGAAGCGTGCAATTGCCGAGATAAGCAATGCGGTGAAGATTGCTACTTGTGCTGGAGATACTTTTCCTCGCGCCGTCGCTGATGATTTGCTGCAAGGCGTGCAAGTTACTTTGCAGCTCAAACATGCGGACATAGCAACGTGTGCGGTGTTCTCGCAACGGGTAATGGTGAGAACGCTCGATATCCGCGACACCTTCAAGGTAGTGCTTGAGCATTACCGGCGTGTCATGGTGGCGAAGGGGGTTGTTGGATCCGAGTGGGTCGCACCGGGGTTGTCCAATCGATTTGTGCATCAGATCGAAAACGAGGCATATACCGGAGCCATTGTGGAGCTGTTAGGCGGGTGCGATGTGGTGCCAGCGGTAGCGCAGGGCAGTGCTGACACTTCCAGCTCGGTTGTAAACTTGAAAAAATTTCGAGAAACCCGATTGCCCCCAGCCGTTGGATATGAAGATCCCGACGATCTCACGCCTACGCAATTGGCATGCATCCGTGCTGCTGTTGCGGCCGATGTGGCGGACATCGATCTGCTAGACATCGAGCCCTTCTAATGACGACAATGACCAGCTGGTGGGAAAGCGTTACCAAAGGTGACATCGTGTGGTGTTGGTTTCCCAACTACCCCGGTACGGAGATGCCGCCCAAACCACGTCCTGCGTTTGTAATGAGAGTGTACCCGCCGGAAAACGACTATTCTGGCAATAGGATCATGGTGGCTTATGGTACGTCGAAGACGACGATGCGTTACCAGTGGGATATGATCGTCTCCCCGTATGTGTGGGCCGGGACTGGACTGGCAACGGTGACGCGCTTCGACTTTTCGCAGCGGATGGTGATGCCATTCACCCACAAGTGGTTCAATGTACCCGACTGGAATGCGCGGGCGACAACGCCGATTCTTGGGCGCGCACCGATCGAAGATGTGTCGTTTGCTGCGCAGTTGAATAAAGCGGTGCTCGCCGGAAACGACAAGATAAATGAGGACCGTGCTAAGGACGAAGCGAAGGCGGTGACAAAGGCAGCATCTGGTGCCGGCTAGCTGAACATGTCTTCGTCGGAAAGAGAAAAGGGCTGCTTGTGCGCAGCCCTTTTGTTTTATCCGGCCCCTACCGATGGCAATTCGGGAGGAGGTCTTCTGCGTCGGCCTGGTCGTCGGCGATCGTCACCGGAAAGTAACTTTCGGATCGCACGGTCAGCTCTAGCGTCGGCCGCTGGCGAGCCGGTGTGGATCTGTTCGATGCGGTTCTGGGTCTGGATTTGCACCTGGGCGCGAAGATAGGCGACCACGTCGTCTTCGAGAAATACCCAGGCGCGTCCAATCTTGGCCCCCTGGATATCACCGCGGTTGACTAAGTCGAGCATAGTCGTTCGATCAATTTTGAGGAATTCAGCGCATTCGAGCAGGTCAAGAGTTCTCACCAGGCGTCCCCTCCATTGACCTTGGGATACCACGCATCGAGCCATTCTCGGATGGCTTTTTTTGTGTCGTGGACCGAATGTTCTAGGGTGATGAGGTGCCGATTGAAAATGCAATTCCATGTGCCGTCGTCGGCGCGATATACCAAGACGGCGCCATGAGCGCCGGCACCGGTGCAGGCACGGTGCTCACGGAGAAGCCGTATTGCGTGCGCCGGCGAATTGCAGAAGGGCACGTTGTCGATTTTTCCGGCGACGCCCGGCAGGTTGATGAGCGATCCCATCATTCGCCTTCGTTCTCACCCTGCGCGCACTGAGAGAGGGCGGCGGCCTGCGATGTGCGAACGTGGGCGCATCCCCACTTGAAGCCGGTCCATGCGCTTTCCACATATGGATTTTCATAGTCCCCATCGGGATCGCGCTTGATGTTTCCGGGGTTGTTCTGCTCGAACGCCGCCCGCTCGTCGGCAGTGGCCGGCTCGTCTCCGGCGCATTCCTCGATCGCGTTGAGTGCGCAGTTCTTCAGTTCTTCGAGCGTTGCAATGATCGCATCGGGTTCGCCCTCCGGGCTGCTGCGATCGGGAATCTCGCACACGTTCGTCAGGAACGTATCGAACCACGCGGGCAGGCCGCTGGCCGTGGCCGGCGATACTGCTGCGTTCTCCGACTGGCCGGCGCCTTCGAATGCTACGAAGCCACCTGTCATGTCACGGCCCTGCAGAATGCCGAGCGCCTCCTCGAGGCACACTTCGCTGACCGTCTTGGGGAATGCCGCCAGCGCGGCACGCAGCGCCCGAATCGCGCCGTCGATACGCCTGCGCTCGTGGATACGAAACTCTTGCGAGGTATCTGCCATTGACGAGGTGTAGCTATCGTCGATTGCGGCCAGGAGCGCGGCCCGGTACTGGCTAATCGACTGATAGGTGGCGGCCCGAGCGTCGTCTGCCACGATCACTCTCAGCGCGGATAGCGCGAGGGCGGAGCCACTACTATCCGGCTCGCCTTGCAATGCAACTGCCTCGGCGGAGTCGCCGGCATCGAACCGCTTCAACATGTCGGCGGCCAGCTCCGGGCGTGTCGAAGCGCAGGCACGCGCGTAAGCGATCATTGCCGCTGGCGCGTGCGGGTCGCTGGTCAGGTCGAGGACGAAGAATTCGGTCTCCCGGATCGCGGTGGCCGGAGTGTTGCTGCCGGCCGCGACTCGTGCCTCATAGCGTCGAGCCTGCTCATTCGGGGGGAAGCTGCGCAGGACGAAGTAGCGGCGATCATCTACGGCACCGCCAGTATGGGTAGGGATGGGCATGGTGTCGGATCTCACTTCGGCTGAATTGGGAGTGCACGGCCGAGCTGCATCAGGCCAGTCTCAAGCGTGGTGCCGGCGGTCGCCGCCCAGGTCCGCGCCTCCTGCGCGAGCTTGTGGCGTGCATAGCTGCCGAGTTCGTCGCGCATCAGGTCGAGCAGCACGACGTCGGCCGCCTGCATGACATCTGTGACCAACGAGCGAATCTCGACGTGGAGCGCCTCGATGCGCGCTTGCATGCCTCGGCGCGCAAGCGTCGAGGCGTCGTCGATCTGGATAGCTTTGCGCCGCGTACGCGGCGCCTCGTTCGTCTTGATAGTCTTTCGCCGCGATAGCGGCGCACCATCCTTCTGGATGGCGTTTGCGGGCGCATGGGCGCCGATGATCGAGTCGGCTATCAACCGGTCAAAGGTGGTGAACGACAATCCGCCGACTCGACTTCGATACTATTTCCAGGGACGGTTGACGTATAAAAAGATGGCTCGGCACCTACGTTTTTTGAGAATCGAATCCGAATACTTTCCCTGATCATGCCGCCATGAAAATCGATTGCATCATCAAGAGTGGAGGAATCGCCCCGACGGATTTCTCAGGGATGTTCGCCCGGATCGGGGCGATCATCGATGTGATGTCGATGGCCGAGCCGTTGCTTGCACGCCCTAACTGGCGCATGAAGGGTTACACGCTCGAAGAGGCCCAGGCACGTGCCGTCTACGCGCTTGACTCTGGCGTCAACCGGACGAGGCTTGCGGAGCTGGAGGATGAGTATCGTGGAAAAGATGTGTCGAGTATCGGGATATGGTTGGACGGCGGGCGCGAGGGCCTTGGTGCGTCGATCGAGATCATGGCGTGTGGCGGCACCTTCCCCGACACCGTTTCGGTCGATGCCCGCGGCGTATTTCTCGATCGAAAAAACATCGTCGCGAGCATCGTGGCTCGGAGCGCGCAGGAGTTTGCACCGATGGCGATTACTGCGGCGCCTGGCGACTACGAAGCACAACAGGCATTCGACGATCGTCCCGGCGTGGGCTGGATGCTGTACCTCCCCGTCGAGCTGACTGCGCAACAGATTCCGGAGGCACGGGAACTGATTCCGGTCCTCTCGCCCGATGGCGAGCGACGCCTTGGCACGATCATCGTCAGCATCAAGGACGAGCCGTTCTCGATCGACAACGAAGCCCACCTGGTAGCGGCGCACGATATCGAGGTGCGGCTCATTTCCATGGATCTGCTGCCACGCTTCACCGACATTTAACCCAGGCACCTTCTCCGCGCCGCATCACCCCGTCACCACCGCGAACTCCAGCCCCGATTCGAAATCGAGCGTGGTGCTCGAGATGCGCGGATGCGCATCGAGATAGCGCTTGAACGGCTGCACCGCCTCGCCGGCCGTGTACATATTGTCGGCCAGCACGATCGAGCCGGGCCGCAGCAGCGGTTCGACGCGCTGAAACAGGCGCAGATAGAGATCGGCCCAGACGTCGATGAACACGATGTCGAACGGGCCGTCGAGCTGCTCAAGGGTCTCGAACGCATCGCCCTCCCGCAACTCGACATATCGCTCGACCTCGGCCGTCGCGAGATGATCGCGCAGGCGCGCGCACTTCATCGCGTCGCGCTCGGTGGCGATCACGGTGCCGCGCCCGAGCGTGCGTAGCGCATCGGCGAAATACAGCGTCGATACGCCGTAGGAACTGCCGAGCTCGAGGATCCGCATCGGCCGGTGCGATAGCACCAGATTGCGCAGCAGGCTGCCCAGCTCGGCGGAAATCGCCAGCGACAGGCTGGTGCCGCGCGAGCGCTCGCTGTCGTCGTCGCCCGACAAACCGTGATCGCTGAGGAACTGCCCCTTTAGCCGCGGCGCCAGCGCCTCGTACTGGCTGACGAGATCCAGGAACGTGGCGCTGTCGCCGGGAAACTGGGCGCGGGCACGGCCGATCAACTCGGCGCGATTCTGTTCGTGCAGGCGTTGCAGCAGCACATGGCTCGATGTCGTCATCTTCATCCCTCGTATCGAAATAGCACGCCGCCGGGCAGCCGGCGCTCAGCGCGCCCGGGCCAGCTTGATCGCGTGTTCCGGGCAGGCCTCCACGCAGCGTCCGCAGGCGCGGCAGGCATCGGCATTGGGCGTATAGGCCACCTTCATGCCGTGCACACGCAGCTTGAAGCGATTCAGCATGCCGAGCCCGCGATAATCGGCCTCGTCGATGCGCCGGATCTCGAACACGTCCTCGGGGCAGACATCGAGGCAATCGCCCTTGCCCTCGCAGCGGCGCAGGTCGACCACCGGCACGATCACGCCCGGCTCCTGTTTGCAGACGACCTTCAAGGTATCGCGCATGCTCACTCTCCCTCGTTCGCGCGCGGGCTGCGGCGCGCATGCCAGGCCGAGCGGAAGCGCTCGCGTTCCTCGGGGGTCATGGCTTCCCATTTGCGCCAGTGGCGCCGGCGGTGCCAGCCGCCATGGCCGCGAAAGCCGCCGAACAGGATGCGGCTCAGCACCAGCAGGCCAAGCGCATGTGCAAGGTCGATGCTGCGCGCACCGACGAACAGCGCCGGCATCACCCAGTTCCACAACATCATCACGGCCCAGCCGAGCACCACGATCGCCACCAGCGCGAACACGGCCTTGGCAATCCATCTGATTCGACAATTCATCCTTCCACTCCTAGATATCGAGTTCGTCATAGGTGGCCTGCAGCCGCGCGCGCAGATGCAGGACCGCGTAGCGCTTGCGCGCCAGCAAGGTGTTGACGGCCACGCCGCTGTCGGCGGCCATGGCCTTGAAGCTGAGTCCTTCGAGTTCGTGCGCGATGAACACCTCGCGCTGGTTGGCCGGCAATTCGTCGAGCGCTTGCTGCAGGGCCTTGAGCACCACGCCGCGCGCATACAGCGCTTCCGGGCCGGCGTCGTGGGCGGGCAGGGCGAGGTCGAGCCGATAGTCGTCGCCGTCCTCGCCCTGGTCGACGAGCTCGGCCAGCGGCTGCTCCTTCTTCTTGCGGAAGCGGTCGATGATGCGGTTGCGCGCGGCGCGGAACAGCCAGGCGCTGGCCTGCTCGATCGGCGCGGGCAGCCGGTAGGCCTGCACGAAGTCGTGGAAGACATCCTGCAGGATGTCCTCGGCGTCGCTCGGGTCGCGCACTCGGCGCCGGATGAAGTTTCCGAGCTTGGTGCGTTCGCGCGAGATCGTCGCGCTCATGTCGCGGTCTCGGTCGGTCATCGGGTCCGGGTTCGTTGGCGAGTCCATGCGCCTGAAGACGAACGGCGCGGGCGGATATTGTGGCGCGTCGACGAAAAACGGTCGCGTCGGTCGAGAGGGGCGGCGTCTGATATGAGGAAATCGCGCCGGGGAAGGGAAGGCGGAAACGAAACAGCCCCGTCGTGGACGGGGCTGTTCGGGGGCAGCAGGGAGCCAGGGCCGGCGAACCGGCCCTCGATTCAGCGCGTCGCGCGTCGCGCCCAGGCCAGCTCTACGAATACGCGGCAGAGCGCTTCCATGCCGCGCCGGTCCTCGTCGTCGAAGCGCGCAAGTTCGGGGCTGTCGACGTCCCACACGCCGATCAGCGCGCCGTCGTCCGCCACCAGCGGCACCACGATTTCCGATTGCGAGGCCGAATCGCAGGCGATATGGCCCGGGAATTCGTGCACGTCGCGCACCACCTGGGTCTCGCGCGTCCGGGCGGCCGTGCCGCACACGCCCTTGCCGAGCGGAATCCGCACGCAGGCCGGCTTGCCCTGGAACGGGCCAACCACCAGTTCGGCGCCGTCGAACAGGTAGAACCCGGCCCAGTTCAGGCCTTCGAGCGAGTGATAGACGAGCGAGGAGAAATTCGCCGCGTTGGCGACCAGGTCGGTTTCCGATTCGATCAGCGAGCGCGCTTGCGCGACCAGCGTCTCGTAAAGCTCGGATTTGGTGGCGGCCGGGGAAGTGGAGAGTTCGAACATGATCGCTTGCACTGGAATCGGAGAAGCGGCGCGGGCCGCGAGAAGTCCCGGCAGTCTAAAAGAAATCGGCGCGCGGCGCTCGATCCGGTTGTCCGAACGGTTTCAATGGCCGGAACGGCCATGGCCGGGCGGCGCGAGCCTCAATCGGCCCCTTGATCGGCCCCTTAATCGGCCCCTCGCTCGGCGAAGCGCGCCGCGAGAAAATCGAGCAGGGCGCGGACCGCCGGCATCAGCCCCCGGCGCGAGGCATACACGGCATGCACGACCTCGCGGCGCGGCGCCCAGTCGGCCAGCACCACCTGCAATGCGCCGCGCTCGATCGCCTCGCGGACCATCATGGTCGGCAACTGCACCACGCCGACCCCGGCGATCGCGGCCGCGCGCAGCGCGAACATGCCGCGCGTGACCAGGCGCGGCCGATGCGGAATCACCGCCTTGGCGCCCGCCGGGCCGCGCAGGTTCCAGACATGGTCGTCCTGCGGCGCGCCGAGCGCGAGGCTCGGCAGCGCGGCCAGGTCGGCCGGCACGCGCGGCGCCGCGTGGCCGGCCAGCAGCGAGGGGCTCGCGACCAGGCACTGGCCGCGCTCGGCCAGCGGCCGCAGCACCAGCTCGCTGTCCTCGAGCGGCGGCGGCCTGACGCGCAGCGCCACGTCGACGCCTTCGCCGACCACGTCCACGCGCCGGTTGGTTTCCTCCAGGTGGATCTCGACATGCGGGCATTGCGCCATGAAGGCCGCCAGCATCTGGCCGACCTCGGCGTCGAGCAGGGCGATCGGGCAGGTCACGCGCACGATCCCGCGCGGCTCGGCGTGCAGCAGCGCGACCGCCTCGTCGGCCGCGTCGGCCTCCACCAGCATCGCGCGGCAATGCGCGTAATAGGTGGCGCCGATCTCGGTCAGCGCGAAGCGGCGCGTCGAGCGCTGGATCAGCCGCATCCCGAGCCGCTCCTCGAGCTCGGCGATGCGCCGGCTCAGGCGCGATTTCGGCAGGTTCAGGGCGCGCCCGGCCGGCGCGAAACCGCCGTGGTCCACCACCTGCACGAAGAAATAAAGGTCGTTCAGATCTCGCATCATCGTTCACCAGATAGAACGCTGAGTGTGATTTTCACACACTACCGCCGTTATCGTTGCGCAACTATGCTACTTCCTATCGCCCCGGACGTTTCGGTTCGGGCAAGCAGATCAGGAGAATCGAGATGAAGCAGATCGTCGGCACCTACAGCGCACCGCGTTCCCACTGGGTCGGGGACGGCTTCCCGGTCCGCTCGCTGTTCAGCTATCACAGCACCGGCTCGCACCTGAGCCCGTTCCTGCTGCTCGACTATGCCGGCCCGGCCCGTTTCGAGCCGACCACGCAGCGGCGCGGGGTGGGCCAGCATCCGCATCGCGGCTTCGAGACCGTGACGATCGTCTACGACGGCGAGGTCGACCATCGCGACTCGACCGGCGCGGGCGGCCATATCGGCCCCGGCGACGTGCAGTGGATGACGGCCGCGGGCGGGATCCTGCACGAGGAGTTCCACTCGGATGCGTTCGCGCGGCGCGGCGGCGCGCTGGAGATGGTCCAGCTGTGGGTGAACCTGCCCGCCAAGGACAAGCTCGCCGAGCCGGGCTACCAGACGCTGCGCGATGCCGAGATTCCCTCGGTGCCGCTGCCGGATGGCGCCGGCCGGGTGCGCGTGATCGCGGGCGAGTTCGACGGCCATCGCGGCCCGGCGCGCACTTTCACGCCGATCGACGTGTGGGACGTGCGCCTCGCGGCGGGCGGCCAGGCGCGCTTCGAGATCGCCGAAGGCCGCACGCTGGCCCTGGCGGTGCTGCACGGCACGGTGCTGGTGAACGGCAAGGAGGTGGCGCGCGAGGCGCAGGTCGTGCACCTGGCGCGCGAGGGCAGCGGCGTCGAGATCGAGGCGAACAACGACGCCACCCTGCTGGTGCTGAGCGGCGAGCCGATCGACGAGCCGGTGGTCGGTTATGGCCCGTTCGTGATGAACAGCGAGGACGAGATCCGCCAGGCCGTGGACGACTTCAACAGCGGCCGTTTCGGCGGCATGCCCGCCTGAGCCCGGTTCCGCCGCGCGGCCTGCCCAGGCAGCCGCGCGGCGGGCATAATGTCCGGATTGAGCGCGCCCGCCCGGGCGCGCGTTTGATTCGGGCCCGCCGCATGTCTGTCACGCCTTCCACCGCTTCCGGTTCCGCCTCCGCCGCGTCCTCGCCGGTTTCCCTCGCCGAACTCGACTGGCGCTGGCGCGCCTTCGAGGCGCTGTCCACACACGATCTCTACGCGATCCTGGAAGCGCGCTGCGCCGTGTTCGTGGTCGAGCAGCAATGCGTCTACAAGGACATCGACGATGCCGACCAGGATGCCTGGCATCTCGGCGCGCATCATGCCGATGGCCGGCTCGCCGGATATCTGCGCGTGCTGCTGCCCGATGCCGGCTCGCCCGATATCCGCATCGGCCGCGTGCTGACCACCGCGCCGTTTCGCGGCATCGGCCTGGGCAACGCGCTGCTGGCCCAGGCGCTCGAACGGATCCGCGCCCAGTGGCCGGGTACGCCGATCAGCCTGCATGCGCAGGCGCACCTGCAGAAGTACTACGGTGCCTTCGGCTTCTCGCCGAGCTCCGAGGTCCACGACGACGACGGCATCCCGCACATCTGGATGCGCTCGGCCTAATTCCCCGCAGCTTCCCCCCGCGCGGCCTGGCGCGCCGCGACCTCGGCCGGCGAGGCCGCGCGCCGCGGCCCGGGCCGTGCCCGCTCGCGCAGCCGGCCGCGCGCCGACAGCCGCATCCAGTGACGCAACGCGACCAGCGCGCCGATCACGCTCATCATCGAACCGGGAATCCACAGCAGCAGCCCGCCGATCTGCTGGTCGCGCATCGGGCTCAGCCAGGTGAAGGCGCGCCCGCAGATCGAGTAGATCGGATAGAGCTCGTGCGAGGTGAAGAAGATCAGCGCGCCGAGCAGGATCTGCGGCGGGATCGCGGCGATCGCGACCAGGATCCGGCGCCCCGGCGCGAGCCGGGCCGGCGGCGCGGGGCGCGGGTCGAGCACCAGCCACCAGAACAGCAGCCCGTCGATCACCATGCTCCAGTTCATGACGCGATAGAGGCGCCAGTCGAGCATCGCGACGAAGTGGATCGGCGAGAGCAGCCAGAAATAGATCAGCCCGACGAACAGCAGCACCGCCACCACCGGATGGAACAGCACGCGCAGCGTCAGGCGCAGCGGCGCGGCGGCGAGCAGGGGGCGCAGCCAGCGCCGCCGCCAGGCGAACGGGATGCCGGCGCGCAGCGCGGCGCCGGGATAGGACAGCGCGATGAAGAAGGGCCCCAAGTGATGCAGCACCAGGTGCTGGGCGCGATGCATGAAGAACTCGTGCTCGAAGTAGTAGTCGAGCCGCGTATGCAGCGCCACGTAGAGCGCGCCGAGCCCGAACCAGAACGACAGGCGCCGCAGCGGCGTGACGCGCGCCTTGCGGGCACCGCGCAGGAACAGCACGGCGGCGGCCAGGATCGCGATCACCACGGTCGGCGAGGGTTCCCAGGGATCGAGCCAGTAGAGCGGGTTCATGGTCGGATATCGGCGAATGAAGGGATGCGCGGCGGCGGGCTCAGGCGGGCCCGGCCTCGATCAGCCGGCGCAGGTCGGCGGCGATCGCCTCGGGCCGGTCCTGCTCGGTGGCGAGCAGCCGGGCATGGCCGCCGGCGTCGAACACATAGACGGCCGAACTGTGGGTGACCTCGTAGCCGCCGCTCGCATCGCGCTGCTCCATCTGGTAGGCGACGCGATAGCGCTTGGCCAGCGATTCGATCTCGCCCTGGCTGCCGGTCAGGCCGATCGCGTGCTCGGCATCGAAGGCGCCGACATAGGCGCGCATCAGCGCCGGCGTATCGCGGGCCGGGTCGACCGAGACGAACAGGATGCGCACCCGGCTGGCCTCGGGGCCGAGCCGGGCCAGCACCTGCATCAGCCGCGCCATGGTCTCGGGGCAGACGTCGGGGCAATGCGTGTACCCGAAATAGACCAGCGCGAGGCGCCCGCGGAACGCCGCGGCGTCGATCGGCCGGCCGTCCTCGCCGGTCAGCGAGAAGGCCAGGTCGGGCAGGTGGCCGCTCACGTCGGTCAGCGTGTAGGGGCCGCCATGCGGCGCGCAGCCGGCCAGCGCGAGGACGGCCGCGCCGGCGGCCAGCAGGTTCGCCAGGCGGGCGAGCGGTCTTGGCGGCGCGGTGAGGCGCGGCTGGGGCCAGGCGCGGCGCGCGGCGGCGGGCAAGGGGAAGGAGAACGGGAAGGGCATCGATCGGCTCGTCGGCAGGGCGTTCGATCCGGTGTCGCGGCGGCGGATCCGGCAATCCCGCGGCCGCACCTGAACGCGCCGACTGTAGCGCAATTCCTCATACGAGGGATGTGCACCGCCGCATGCCGGCGATAGCCGCGCGCGCGGCGGGCTTGCAATCGGCCGACAAAACCCTCCCGGCCGCACCGTCCGCCTCCATGCGAACCCTTATCCATGCACGCGCAGCCGGCCGGCGCCTTTTGCGCTCGGCCGCGCGGGCGCGGTAAGATGCGCACATTCTTTCGGCAAGATTGCCGCCAGCCGCCACCCTCATCAGAGAACCGATGCAACCTGTCCCGGCTTCCCTCTCCCTGACCGACACCGCCTTTTTCTTCGACTTCGACGGCACGCTGGTCGATCTCGCGCCCACCCCCGACGGCATCCACGTACCCGATTCGCTGCCCGCCATGCTCAGCGAGCTGCGCACGCTCGCGCGCGGCGCGGTGGCGATCGTCTCGGGACGCGGCATCGACAGCATCGACAGCTTCCTCGGCCTGGCCGACCTGCCGGTGGCGGGCCTGCACGGCGCGGAGCGGCGCGACGCCAACGGCGACACGATGCGCGTCGGCTTCAACGACGAACGCCTGCTGCGCATCGAGCGCGAACTGGCCGCGGTGGTCGAGCGCAATCCCGGCACCCTGCTCGAGATCAAGGGCGCGGCCGTCGCGCTGCATTTCCGCAATGCGCCCGAACGCGAGGGCGTGGCGCGCGAGGCGGCCGAGCGGCTGGTGGCCGAGTATCCCGATGCCTATGTGCTGCAGCCCGGCAAGATGGTGTTCGAGATCAAGCCCAAGGGCGTCGACAAGGGCCGCGCGATCAGCGCCTTCCTCGGCGAGCCGCCCTTCGCGGGGCGCCGCCCGGTGTTCGCCGGCGACGACCTGACCGACGAGAAGGGCTTCGCGGTGGTCGACGCGGCGGGCGGGCTGTCGATCAAGATCGGCGCCGGCGATACCTCGGCGAAGACGCGCCTCGATTCGGTCGAGGCGATGCGCGCGCAGATCGCGCAATGGATCGCGGCGGGGCGCGCGCAGGCATGAGCCGACTGATCATCGTATCGAATCGGGTCGCGCCGATTTCCGAGGGCGAACCGGCGGCGGGCGGTCTCGCGATCGGCGTCTACGACGCGCTGAAGGAAACCGGCGGCATGTGGTTCGGCTGGAGCGGGGAAGTGGTGGCCTCGGGCGCGCCGCAGATCCGCGTCGAGGAGCGCGGGCCCGTCACCTTCGCCACCATCGGCCTGGCGCGCCGCGACTACGACCAGTATTACCGCGGCTTCTCGAACGCCACGCTGTGGCCGGCCTTCCACTACCGCACCGACCTGATCCAGTACGACCGCCACGAATTCGAGGGTTACGCGCGCGTCAACGTCTGGCTCGCGCAGCAATTGGTGCCGCTGCTGCGCGACGACGACGTGATCTGGGTCCACGACTACCACCTGATCCCGTTCGCGCAGGCCCTGCGCGCGGCCGGCGTGAAGAACCGCATCGGCTTCTTCCTGCACATCCCGTTTCCCGCCGCGCAGGTGCTGGTCAACGTGCCGCCGCATCGCGAGCTGGTCGAGGCGCTGTGTTCCTACGACCTGCTCGGCTTCCAGACCGATCCCGACCTGCGCGCCTTCTGCGACTACATCGACGCCGAGGCGGGCGGCACGGCGCGGCGCGAGGGCGGCGGCCCGGCCACCATCGAGGCCTTCGGTCGCCGGCTGCGCGCGCATGCCTATCCGATCGGCATCTATCCCGACGAGATCGCCTCGCTCGCGCAGGCCGGCGCCAACGGCCGCGCGGTGCGCACCCTCGCCACCTCGCTGCATGGCCGCCAGCTGGTGATGAGCGTCGACCGGCTCGACTATTCGAAAGGGCTGGTCGAGCGCTTCCGGGCCTTCGAGAAGCTGCTCGAACACGAGGCTGCCTATCGCAACCGCGTGTCCTTCCTGCAGATCGCGCCGTCCACGCGCGCCGACCTGCGCGCCTACCAGGACATCCGCCTGCAGCTCGAGGGCGAGTCCGGGCGCATCAACGGCCGCTACGCCGAACTCGACTGGGCGCCGATCCTCTACATCCATCGGCAATACGAGCGTCCGCTGCTGGCCGCGCTGTACCGGCTCGCGCGCGTCGGGTTCGTCACGCCGCTGCGCGACGGCATGAACCTGGTCGCCAAGGAATACGTGTCGGCGCAGGATCCCGAGGATCCGGGCGTGCTGGTGCTGTCGCGCTTCGCCGGCGCCGCGCGCGAGCTGACCGGCGCGCTGATCGTCAATCCGATGGACATCGACGGGATGGCCGAGGCGCTGGCCCGCGCGCTGTCGATGCCGGTGGCCGAGCGGCGCGCGCGCTACGAGGACATGATCGCGCAACTGCGCGAGAACAATGTCTCGGTGTGGCGCGACAACTTCCTGCGCGATCTGCAGCAGGCGGGCGGCGGCACGCACTGAAACATCGGCCCGCATTGCCGCGAGCCTCGGGCAGACATGAAAAACCGCCGGTCCAGCCGGCGGTTTTTCTTTGGGGACGAGGGGCGGGGGCGTTCAGGCCACGCGCTCGTCGCTGCGCGATTCGTCGTCGCCGTCGTCGTCGATCAGGTCGCGGCCGTGCTGCTTGGCGAGCAGGTCGCGATAGAGGCCCGGGCGGTTGCGCAGTTCCTCGGGCGAGCCGTCGTCGATCACCTTGCCGGTGCTCATCGCGATGATCCGGTCGAAGTTGCGCAGCGTCGAGAGCCGGTGCGCGATCGCGATCACGGTGCGGCCCACCATCAACCGGTCGAGCGCGGCCTGGATCGCTTCCTCGGAGGCGCTGTCGAGCGCCGAGGTGGCTTCGTCGAGCAAAAGGATCGGCGCGTCCTTGAGGATCGCGCGTGCGATCGCGATGCGCTGGCGCTGGCCGCCCGAGAGCTTCACGCCGCGGTCGCCGACCACGGTGTCGTAACCGTCCGGCATGGCCTCGATGAACTCGCTGCAGCGCGCGTCGCGCGCCGCGGCCAGCACCTGCTCGCGGCTCGCCTCGGGGCGGCCGTAGGCGATGTTCTCGTAGATCGAGCGGTGCAGCAGCGAGATGTCCTGCGGCACCAGGGCGATCTGCTGGCGCAGGCTGTCCTGGGTGATCGCGGCGATGTCCTGGCCGTCGATCTTGATCGCGCCGTCCTGCACGTCGTAGAAGCGCTGCAGCAGCGCCAGCACGGTCGACTTGCCGGCGCCCGACTTGCCGATCAGGCCGACCCGCTGGCCGGCCTCGATGCGCAGGTCGAAGTGGTCGAGGATCGGGCGGCGATGCGGGTAGGCGAAGGTGACGCGGTCGAATTCGACGCGCCCGCCGCGCGACTTCAGCTCGACGGCATCCGAGCGGTCCGGCATGCCGTGCGGCTCGAGGATGGTCTGCACCGCCTCGGCCAGGCGCGCGATGTGCTGGGTCACGTCCACCAGCGCCACCGCCAGGTCGCGCGTGCCGTGCAGGATGGTGAAGCCGAGCGAGCTGACCAGCACGATGTCGCCGGAGGTGGCCTTGCCCTGGTCCCAGAGCAGCAGCGCCCAGCCCAGCAGGCCGGCCGACAGCATGGCGGTGATCACCGCGTGCAGCAGGCGCAGCTTCTCCAGGTAGAGCAGGCTCTGCTGGCGCGCGTCCATCTCGGCCTTGACGGTCTGGCCGAAGCGCTTCTGCTCGCGCAGCGTCATGCCGAAGGCGCGCACCAGGGCCATGTTGCCGATCACGTCGACCAGCTCGCCGTCCACCGCCGCGGCCTTGGTGGCGAACGTGTGGTGGCGCGCCGAGCCGCGCCCGGCCAGCTTGAACAGCACCACGGCCAGGATCGCCGAGGCGGTGAACAGGCCCAGCGCCATCAGCGGGTTGACCACGATGATCATCACGATCGCGCCCACCACCGCGATGCACGGCGGCAGCACGTTCCAGGCCATGGTGTTCTCGGACGTGTAGACCGCGTTCGAGGTGGCGGTGATGCGGCTGGCGAGCGTGCCCGGCTGTTTCTCCGCGTAGTAGGTGGGCGAGTGGCCGCTCAGGTACTGGAACAGGTCGCGGCGCAGGTCGCCGGTGACCGCCACGAAGGTATGCGCGGCGAACCAGCCGCCGACGCGCCAGAGCAGGTTGTCGGCCGCGATCAGGCCGACCAGCAGCGCGAACGCGCCCCACAGCGGGCCCGGATGATGGCGGCCGCCGGCCAGCACGTCGATCAGGTGCTTGATCGCGTATTGCGAGCCGAGCGCGCAGCCGACCGCGGCCAGCACGCTGGCCAGCACGATCAGGTGGGCGACGGGATGCTTGCGGATATAGCGGAACAGAAACGCAAGGGGACGGCTCGCATAGCTCGAGAGCTTCGCGTTGTGGGCGTTGCGCTGGGCAGGTGTGAGAGCTTCCAAAATGTGTGCGTGTGGTCGAACGGAGGTTGAGCGGGGCGTGGGTGCGTCGCGCGCCGCGATGGTCCGCGATGCGGACGAAAGCCGGCATTGTAAACAAGCCCGACGTTTGTGCCGCACCGGATCGCATCCGATCTGCAGTCCGCGCTGCATTTTGGGATAAAATCCGTCGGCTCGCACTCTTTCCGCGCGGCTTGCGCGGACGTCGGTCAGTCGGCAAAACGAAAGGCGACGCCGACCCTAATGGTGCCGCAGCGCCGCCCGTGATGGTCCTACTCTAATTCCGCCTTGAAAATCCAAGGGTTGCAAAATGTTGCGCCTTTGTAACAAGGTAAATTCTTTGAAATGTTCCGCGCCGGACCCAGCTTTCGGTCCGATAATGTGCCTCGGGCTAACCCTGAGTCATTTTTACAGGGCGGCCCGGCAGCGGTTCCGGATCACGCAGGAATTTTTACGGGATGCTGTCAACGCGGTACGTCGAGATCCGTTGAATGCAAGTGCGCCGTCAGCCGATGGTGCCTCGATGCCGCGAGCCGGTGGTGGGTTTTCCCACTTTTTGAACCATGTCCGGCTCGCCGGACGGCAGGGCTTACGGCCCACTTAGCCTGATTTTTTAGGAGTTTCCCAGATGCGAATCGCTCAAATCGCTCCGTTGCACGAGGCGGTTCCCCCCAAGCTCTACGGCGGCACCGAACGCGTGGTGTCCTACCTGACCGAGGCACTGGTCGAGATGGGCCATGACGTGACGCTGTTCGCGAGCGGCGATTCGCAGACCTCGGCGAAGCTCGAAGCCTTCTGGCCGCAGGCGCTGCGCCTGGATCCGACCATCCGCGACGTGATGGCGCCCCACATGCTGCTGCTGGAAGAAGTGCGCCGCCGCGCCGACGAGTTCGACGTGCTGCACTTCCATATCGACTATTACCCGTTCTCGCTGTTCTCGCGCCAGCCGGTGCCGCATGTCACGACCATGCACGGCCGCCTGGACCTGCCGGAACTGCAGCCGATCTTCAATACCTTCAACACCGTGCCGGTGGTGTCGATCTCGGACAACCAGCGCATCCCGCTGCCGCAGGCGAACTGGCAGCCGACCGTCTATCACGGCCTGCCGGAAAACCTGCTGACGCCGCCGAAGGACGCCAAGCCGAGCTACCTGGCCTTCCTGGGCCGCATCTCGCCGGAAAAGCGCGTCGACACGGCCATCCGCATCGCCGAGCAGGCCGGCCTGCCGATCAAGATCGCGGCCAAGCTGGACAAGGCCGACCGCGCCTATTACGAAGAGAAGATCAAGCCGCTGTTCGCGCTGCCGCACGTCGAGTACATCGGCGAGATCAACGAATCGCAGAAGGCCGAGTTCCTCGGCAACGCGCACGCGCTGCTGTTCCCGATCGACTGGCCGGAGCCCTTCGGCCTGGTGATGATCGAGGCGATGGCCTGCGGCACGCCGGTGATCGCGTTCAAGCGCGGTTCGGTGCCGGAAGTGATCGACAACGGCGTGTCGGGCTTCGTGGTCGAGGACGAGATCTCGGCCGTGGCCGCCGTCAAGCGCCTGCACACGCTGCCGCGCGAAGGGGTTCGCGGTGCGTTCGAATCGCGCTTCTCGTCGAAGGTGATGGCCGCCAACTACATCAAGGTCTACGAAGAGCTGCTGCGCCAGAGCCGTCGCACGGTGCTGCGCGAAGTCAACGCGAACTAAGCGCGATTTTCCACGCCGGTCTCGACGCCCCGCAGGGTTTGCCCTGCGGGGCGTCGTGTTTTTGCGGCCCGCGCACGGCGGCGGCGGGAGCGGGCGCGGGCGCCAGGCTCGCCCGGTGCCTGCCTTCGGGCCACGCCGGCGCCGGGCGGGGCACCCCGCCCGCACCGGTGCCGGCGGTGTTGTATCCGCGCCGCGCGCCCCGGCGAAACGCCGTCGTGCCGCGGGGTTTCCGCGTGGGCGGGCAGGTCATGCCCCTATAATGGCCGTGCCGTAAAATCCGGCACCCGCAGGCAGATCGACAGGAGAGTTGTTTTGGCGAGAACGAAAACCACGCGCGCAAGTCCGGCCCCCGGTGCCGGCGTCATCTTCGCGTTGCGCGCGATCGGTCTCGTGCTGCTCGTTCGCTGGCTGCACGCGATGGCCCAGATGGACTGGTCGACGGTCTCGACCATGGCGTCCTCGCCCTGGGCCTGCGTCAACCTGGTATTCCTGTTCCTGCTGCTGACCCTGCCCGGCGCCGTCGCGCGCGCCGAGCGGCCCGCCCATCCGCTGCCGCAATGGCTGCGCCAGGCCTTGCGCCTGTTCGCCCTGCTCGGTTTCCTGTTCGCCGCCTGGTCGGTCGGCGCCTTCATCTGGTTCGCCGGCTGGCGGCGCGGCATGCATGCCGTGGTGGCCAGCAACGGCTGGCTGGTCGCGGCGCCGCTGCTGTATGCGGCGGTGGTCTGGATCTGCCGGCCGCAGCCGCTGTGGCGTACCAATATCGCCGCGCGCCGTTTCGCGATCGGCCGCTACGCGATCTCGATCGACGTGCTGACGCGCACCGTGGTGGTCTGGATGGAGAGCCGCAAGGTCGGCCAGTACGACGCGCGCGAGCTGGCGGTGCGCTGGCCGCGCGGCACGATGTTGCCGCCTGCCGCGGCTTTCGTGCCGGCCCCGGCGGGCGCGGCCGAGGCGTTCGCGCCGGGCATGCCGGCGGGGGCGAGCGATCGTGGTGCGGCGGTCAGTACCGCCGTGCCGGTGGCTGATTCGGCGATGGCAGCCGAGGCGGTGCTTCCGGCCGAGTCGCCGTTGAGCGCGTTGAGCGAGGGCGGGGCGCGGGCGGAATCCGCCGAGCCGCCCGCAACGGCGGCCCAGGCCGCGGTTTCGACTACGGTGCCGCTGGACGCGTCCTCGGCGATCCAGCCGGAGCCGGGCGCGATCGCGTCGCAAGCCGCTGCCGCGCCCGCGATCGATTCTTCCGCGACGGAGCAGGCGCTGCCGATCGACCAGCCCGCCGGCGTCGACACCTCCGCGCCGGCCGCAACCATCGAGGCCGCCTCGGCGCAGCCCGATCTTCCGATCGATACCGCTTCGACCGACGTTTCCGCCTCGGCCCCAAGCGCCGACACTGCCGCGACGCCGCCCAACTCCCAGGTCGCCTATGGCCGCCCCGGCGTGCCGCTGGCCGGCGATATCCCGCGCGGCCGGCCGTTCTCGCGGCCCAAGGTCGAGCTGCTGTGGAATTCGCCGGCGGCGGTCGGCCACAACCGCAAGAGCGTGATGCGCGCGCCGCTCGCCACCGAAGGCGATCGGGCGGCCGCCCGCGCGCTGGACGCCACGCTCAGGCAGTTCGTCTGAGCGCGTTCGCGCCGGCCCCGAGGAGACGAGCATGATCACCCACTGGCTGCTGGCCGCGATCCATCTCAGCGCATTCGGCCTGGCCCTGGCCGCGATCGCCACGCGCAACCGCGCCTTCAAGCGCATCGCGGCGGCCGACTCGCCGCAGGTCGCCGACCTGCGCGCGCTGTTCCGGGCCGACACGGGCTGGGGGCTGACGGCCCTGGTGCTGATCGTCACGGGCCTGATGCGCGCCTTCGGCGGTTTCGAGAAGGGCAGCGCCTACTATCTGCACGCGCCCCTGTTCCACCTGAAGATGACGGCCCTGGTGATCATCCTGCTGCTGGAGATCCGACCGATGCTGGCGCTGATCCGCTGGCGCGGCGCGGTGGCACGCGGCGGCGTGCCCGACGTTTCGCGCGCCCATGGCTATTCGCGGATCTGCCACGCGCAGGCTGCGTTGATCATCGTCATCGTGTTCGCGGCGGCCGGCATGGCGCGCGGCGTGTTCGCGGGCTGAGCCGCGACGAGGCAGGTCGACGATTCTTTCGACGGGCTTTCCATTTGGGCTGCGCGATGGCGTTGCGCTCGCTTCTGCCACGCCGCGGTTCAAGCCCGCTGATGAGCACGGCACGTTCCCGAGACTGGCTTGTATGGGCCGCTCCAGAAGTGCGATGATTCGACATCCGACCGCGTGCAGCGCGATCCCGCCAGATCCCCGCCGATAAAGGATTGGGGGAAACATCAGTCATCGGATGACTAGCGAGGCAGTATAATGGCCGCGCCAATTCGACCTCATCCGCTCACGATCGGATCATCATTTTAAGGATACAGGCCCCATGTCCGTGCCCGCGCTTCCCGTGCCCCCGCGTCGCCGCGCTCGCAGCCTCGCGCAAGACGTCGTCGACGCACTGACGTCGCAGATCGAGAACGGCACCCTGCGGCCCGGCGACAAGCTGCCGACCGAGACCGAGGTGATGGCCAGCCAGGGCGTGAGCCGCACCGTGGTGCGCGAGGCGATCTCGCGGATGCAGGCCAGCGGCCTGATCGAGACGCGCCATGGCATCGGCAGCTTCGTGCTGGCACCGGAGCGCCGCCGCGCGCTCGGCATCGACCCGGCCACCATCACCACGCTGCGCGACGTGCTCGCCGTGCTCGAGCTGCGCATCAGCCTGGAGAGCGAATGCGCCAGCCTGGCCGCCCAGCGCGCCAACGAGGCCGATCTGGTCGCGCTGCGCCGCGCGCTCGACGCGATCGCGCAGAGCGCCTCGAGCGGGCGCGACACCGCCCAGCTCGATTTCCACTTCCACCTGCAGATCGCGCAAGCCACCGGCAACCGCTATTTCGTCGACATCATGACCCAGCTCGGCACCTCGATCATCCCGCGCGCGCGGGTGAATTCGGCGCGCTTCGCCGGGGACGACCTGGAGCGCTACGTCGGACGTCTGAACCATGAGCACGAGGCGATCTTCGAGGCGATCGCGCGACGCGACCCGGAAGCGGCGCGCGCGGCGATGCGCACCCACCTGACCAACAGCCGCGAGCGTCTGCGCCGCGCGCACGAAGCGGCGGAAGCCGGCCGCGACGGCCACGAATAAGCCGGCTGGCGGTGCCGTGGTTGTCGCGGCGTCGCCCGGAAGCCGCCGCTGACGTGAACCGCGGGCGGCCATTGCCGGCCGCGGTTCCGGCTACGGGTTCTCGCTCAGTGTCCAAAACGTCAGTCATCGTATAAGATCGCGGTTCTGGCCTTCGGCTGCGTTCGCGGCCCGCCTTGCCACCGTATCGACACCGACCTTCAGAGAGGATCCCGCCGTGACTTCGCCGACTTCCACGACCGCCAAGCCGTTCCGCCGCCTGCTGCTGACCGGCGCGGCGGGCAATCTCGGTCGCCAACTGCGCGCCGCGCTGGGCGACTGGGCCGACATCGTCCGCGTCAGCGACATCGCCCCGCTCGGCGACGCGGCCCCGCACGAGGAAGCGGTGGTGGCGGACCTGGCCGATCGCGCGGCCGTCAACGCGCTGGTGGAGGGCGTCGACGCGATCATCCACCTCGGCGGCATCTCGGTCGACGCGCCCTTCGATGCGCTGATCGAAGCCAACATCCGCGGCGTCTACAACCTCTACGCCGCCGCCCACCAGTTCGGCGTGCGCCGTGTGGTCTACGCCAGCTCGAACCACGTGGTGGGCTTCCACCCCGTCACCGAGGTGGTCGACATCGATTCGCCGATGCGCCCCGACTCGCTCTACGGCGTCACCAAGTGCTTCGGCGAATCGCTGTCGCGCTATTACTACGACCGCTTCGGCCTGGAGACGGTGTGCCTGCGGATCGGCTCCTCGTTCGACGTGCCGAAGAACCCGCGCATGCTGGTGACCTTCCTGAGCTTCCGCGACTTCATCGAGTTGGTGCGCTGCTCGCTGATGACCAACCGCGTCGGCCATGCGATCGTCTACGGCGTGTCGGACAACCGCACCAAGTGGATCGACAACGGCAAGGCGCAATTCCTCGGCTTCCGCCCGCAGGACAGCTCGGCGCCGTTCGAGCACCTGTTCCCCGCCAGCGGCCCGGACCGCAATCTCGACGATCCGGCGCAGCGCTACCAGGGCGGCGCCTTCGTGGTCGGCGAGCCGATGGGCGAGCCGAAGATCACCCGGTAAGGACTGCGGAAAAGCCGCTGCCCCGGCGGCCATCGATGGGCCGGCGGGGCAGCGGGGCGGCGCTCGCGGCGATCGATCGACAGCACGATCGCCGCGGCGGCGCGAGAGACCCGGCAGACGGCGAGCGTCGCATCACGCGAGGCTCGCCGTCGCCGTTTACAGCGTGGCGATCGCCGGATCGCTGGTGCTCGCGCGGCCGGTCTCGACGTGGCCGGCGAAGCGGCGCAGGAAACCCGCCGAGGTGCCGTCGCTGACCGTCAGGTCGTACCAGCCGTGGCTGCCGCGCAGGTCCCAGTAGTCGTCGATGCGCTGGCCCGGGAACAGCTCGTAGGTGCGCGTATGGCCGCCATAGCCGTTCGACACGGTCAGGCGCACCGCCGTGCGGCCGCGGTTCGACAGGCGCAGCGTGAGGTTGCCGTTGATCACGTCGTAGCCGTACAGCGCTTCCGGGTTCGGCGTGCGGCCCTCGCCGGCCGAGGTGGTGCCGCGGAACTGGCAGAAGAAGCCGTTCGGGCCATACACCGACAGGTCGTAGAGGCCGAGCGTGGCGGCCGTGCTCCAGCTGTCCGACAAGCGGCGATAGGCGTCGACCGTGTAGGCCCAGGGGCCGTCGGTGCGATTGGCGGCCTGCACCTGGAACGCCGCGCCGGCGCGGCCGGTGTTGGCGAACCACAGCTTGAACTTGCCGGTGGTGGAATCGACGCGGCCGAACACGAACAGCTCGTAGGGCAGGGCGCGCGCCGGACGCAGCCCCGATTCCTGCTTCGGCACCGCCTGCGTGCTCGGCGGGATCGGCGTGTAGCTCGGGTGCGTGTTACGATCGGGCGGCGCGTAGCCGCTGGTGTCCGGCAGTTGCGGCAGGCGCGCGTCCGGATCGCGGAAGTCGAAGGCGCTGGTCAGGTTGCCGCACACGGTGCGACGCCACGGCGACACGTTCGAGGCCGGGATGCTGTACTGCTCGCCGAAACGCGCCTCGATGAACTGCAGCAGCGAGGTGTGATCGAAGGTCTGCGAGCACAGCCAGCCGCCCTTGGTCCAGGGCGAGACCACGATCATCGGCACGCGCGGCCCGAGCCCGTAGGCGCCGGCCACGTGGGTGGCGTCGCCGGGGAACACCTCGTTGGTGGTCGCCACCGTCGACAGGCCGTTGTCGCGCGATTGCGGCGCGAACGGCGGCGGCACGTGGTCGAAGAAGCCGTCGTTCTCGTCGTAGGTGATGAACAGCGCGGTCTTGCTCCAGACCTCCGGGTTCGAGGTCAGCGTGGCGAGCACCTGCTCGACGTACCAGGCGCCGTAGTTGGCCGGCCAGTTCGGATGTTCGGAATAGGCTTCCGGCGAGCAGATCCACGATACCTGCGGCAGCGTGCCGTTCGCCACGTCGGCCTTCAGCACGTCGAACAGCGTGCCGCCCGCGCTGATGTCGGTGCCGGTGCGGGCCTTGTCGTACAGCGGGTTGCCCGGCTGCGCGTTGCGGTACTGGTTGAAGTAGAGCAGCGAGTTGTCGCCGAAGTTGCCGATGTACGGGTTGTCGCTGGTCCAGCCCCACGAGCCCGCCGCGTTCAGGCCTTCGCCGACGTCCTGGTAGATCTTCCACGACACGCCGGCCTTCTCCAGCACTTCCGGATAGGTGGTCCAGCCGTAGCCCGCTTCCTCGTTGCCGAGCACCGGGCCGCCGCCCTGGCCGTCGTTGCCGACGTAGCCGGTCCACATGTAGTAGCGGTTCGGGTCGGTCGAGCTCGGGATCGAGCAGTGGTAGGCGTCGCAGATCGTGAAGGCATCGGCCAGCGCGTAGTGGAACGGGATGTCGCCGCGCTGCATGTAGGCCATCGAGGTGGTGCCCTTGTTGGGCACCCACTGGTCGTAGCGGCCGTTGTTCCAGGCCGCGTGCATGTCCTGCCAGCCGTGCGGCAGATCCTGGATGAACTGCATGCCGAGGTTCGCGGCGCTCGGGTGGAAGGGCAGCAGCTCGCCCGTGCCGGCCGGCTGGTGGAACACCGACTTGCCGCTGGCCAGCGCCAGCGGGCGCGGATCGCCGAAGCCGCGCACGCCGCGCAGCGTGCCGAAGTAATGGTCGAACGAACGGTTCTCCTGCATCAGGATCACGATGTGTTCGATGTCGCGGATGGTGCCGGTGCGGCGGTTCGCGGGAATCGCGAGCGCGTTGCGAATCACGGGGGGAAATACGCTGAGCGCGGCGGCGCCGGCGGTGCCGGCGGCCAGACGCAGAAAGTCACGGCGATGCTTCGTCGTCATTTGTTTCTTCCTGTGCGGCGGGGAGGGACGGCCGTGCCAGTACGGCCGCTGGGAAAGCTACGATCGCGGCGTGCCCTTGCGCCGCGAATGTGGTGGCGAGAATAGCGAGCAAACGGTGTCATTCGCGTGACTGGCGACAACGTTTGCGATGCTGAAAACAAAATGAAAATCGCCTGAAAGCCGGCTTATTTTCACTTTTTCCCGGAATCTCCGGCAGTCGGGGAAAACCGGTGCAGGCTCGCCGCGAGCCGCTCGCCGGCCAGCTCGATTTCGTAGCGGCCCAGGCTCGGGTCGGGCTGCCCTGGATCGCAGGCGACCACGCCCAGCGCGACCGGCGCGCCGAGCGTGTGGCCGAACGCGGCCGAGCTGAGCGTGCCGACCGGGCGACCGTCGCGCAGGATCCCCTCGCCGCCCCACAGCGTGACGTCGGGGCGGCCGTCGACGCTGAGCGCCACCACGCGCCGCGCGCAGGGCTGTCCCGCCTTGGCCGCGAGCGCGGCGGCGCCCGGGAAGGCGCCGGGTGCGGCGTGCTGGCAGAGCGCGTCCAGGCCCGCCTCGAAGGGATCGAGCCCCGGCGACAGTTCGCGGCCCCAGCTCGCGCGGCCGTTCTCGATGCGCAGCGACTCGAGCGCGTACTCGCCCGCGCAAGCCAGGCCGAAGGCGGCGCCGGCCGCCTGCAGCGTGTCGAACACCAGCAGCGCCGATTCGACCGGCACCAGCAGGTCCCAGCCCGGCTCGCCGACGATCGGGTGATGCAGCGCGCGCACCGTGGCATGGCCCAGGTCGATCTCGCGCATCGTGCCGAGCGGGAAGGCCGCCGCGTCGAGCGCGGCCTTCGACACGCTTTGCAGCAGCGCGCGCGAGCGCGGCCCGAGCAGCGAGAACAGCGCGTACTGGCCCGTCACGTCGACGGCGATGCAGTGCAGCCCGGCGGCATCGAGATGCCGCTCCAGCAGGTCGAGGTCGCGCGTGACCTGCGCGACGCCCGTAAGGAGCAGGAATTGGTCGTCGGCCAGGCGCGCGACGTCCGGATCCGATTCGTAGCCGCCGCGCGCGTTGAGGATCGCCGCGCGCAGCACGGTGCCGGGCGCCACCGCCAGGTCGGCGGCCGCCAGCGACTGCAGCGCGCGCTCGGCGTCGCGCCCCTTCACCAGCAGCTTGGCCTGCGCGCTGCGATCGAACAGCGCCACGCCCTCGCGCGCGGCGCGATGCTCGGCCGCGCTCCAGTCGTGCCAGTTCTGCCGGCCGAAGCGGTAGTCGATGCGCGGCGCCTGGCCCGGCGGCGCGAACACGTTGGCGATCTCCCAGCCCATGCGGCTGCCGAAGCAGGCGCCGGCCGCTTCCAGCCGCGCATGGATCGGCGAGCGCCGCACGCCGCGCGCGCTGTCGAGCTCGCGGTTCGGCCAGGGCATCGCATAGTGCAGCCCCAGCGTTTCCTTGACGCGGTCGTGCAGCCAGGCGTCGTTGCCGTGCAGGCGCGCGAAGCGGCGGATGTCGACCGACCACAGGTCCATGCCCGGCTCGCCGTCGACGATCCATTCCGCCAGCGCGCGGCCCGCGCCGCCCGCCGAGGCGATCCCCATCGAGTTGAAGCCGGCGCCGACGAAGAAGTTGGCCAGCTCGGGCGCCTCGCCGAGGATGAAGTGATTGTCGGGCGTGAACGATTCGGGCCCGTTGTAGAACTGCCGGACCTCGGCCGTCTCCAGCTCGGGCACGCGATGCAGCGCGTTGCGCATCAGGATCTCGAACTGGTCCCAGTCGTCGGGCAGCAGCTGGAATTCGAAGTCCTCGGGGATGCCGTCCATGCCCCAGGGTTTCGCGTCGGGCTCGAAGCCGCCCATCACCAGGCCGCCCACTTCCTCCTTGAAGTAGATGTAGCCGTCGGGGTCGCGCATCACCGGCAGCTCGGGATGCACGCCGGGAATCCGGCCCGTCACGATGTAGTAGTGCTCGGCCGAATGCAGTGGCACCGTGACCCCGGCCAGCCGGCCCAGGCCCTTGGCCCACTGGCCCGCGCAGTTGACCACGATCTCGGCGGCCAGCGTGCCGCCCTGGCCATCCTTGTCGCGCCAGTTCACGCCGCTCGCGCGGCGGCGCGTGCCGGTGCGCTCGCTCAGCAGCTCGGTGACGCGCACGCCCTCGACGATGCGCACGCCGCGCTGGCGGGCGCCGCGCGCCAGCGACTGCGTGAGGTCGGTCGGATTGGCCTTGCCGTCGCCGGGCAGCCAGACCGCGCCGGCGAGATCGTCGCTGCGCATCGCGGGCCACAGCTCGCCGGCCGCGCGCGCGTCGATCAACTCGCATTCCACGCCGTAGGCGCGCGCCGTGGCGGCGCTGCGCTTGAGCTGGGTGAGCCGCTCGGCGGTGCGCGCCACCGACAGCGAGCCGCAGCGCTTCCAGCCGGTGGCCAGCCCCGTCTCGGCCTCCAGCGAGGCATAGAGCTCGGTCGAGTAGCGCACCAGCTGGGTCAGGCTGCGCTGCGTGCGCAACTGGCCGACCAGGCCGGCGGCGTGCCAGGTGGTGCCGCAGGAGAGCTGGCCCTGTTCGAGCAGCACCACGTCGGTGATGCCGGCGCGCGCCAGGTGGTAGGCCGTGGAGCAGCCGATGATCCCGCCGCCGATGATCACGACGCGGGCATGGGAGGGAAGGGCGGAGCGGGAGGCGGTCATCGCGAGCTTGGGTCGATTGCAACAAAACGCATCGTATTGCCTAAAAATGACACATTTGCGACGCAACGGGATCCAGCTGCTCAAGCGGGGTGTATCGCGTGGGAATCGAGACGAGAGGGGCGAGGCAGGGTGGACGAGCCGGCGGCGCGGCGAAGGCCGATCAGGCGGTTGATGAAAGCGCGGCCAACGGCCGGCGCCTCACTCGATATCGGTCACCCAGGCGCCGAACCACTCGCTCGGATTGGCGATCTCGTCCTGCGCGGCGACCAGTTCGAGCTCGTAGCGGCGCGCGTCGTAGGTGGCCTTGACGACGGCGTGCACGGCCGCCAGCGTGTGCTCGAAGGCGGCGCGCACCGAGTCGCCGCGCAGCCGCCGCGCCACGAACACCGCGCTGGTCAGGTCGCCCACGCCGACCGGGTGGCGCGGGAAGGCATACAGCGGGCGCTGGCCGATCCAGGCCTCGTGCTCGGTGACGGCCAGCATGTTGAAGCGATCGGCGGGACTGTTGCGATCGTGCAGGTGCTTGACCAGGATCACCTTGGGCCCGCGCCGGATGATCTCGCGGCAGGCGTCGACCGCCTCGCGCACCGTCTCGACGCGGCGCCCGGCCAGCTTCTGCAGCTCGCTGTGATTGGGCGCCATGCCGTCGGCGAGCGCGGGCAGCTCGGTGACGATGAATTCCTCCACGCCGGGTTCGGGCCGGATGCCGCCGGTCTGGCCCATCGCGGGATCGCAGAAATACCAGGCGTTCGGGTTCATCGACTTGACGGTGCGCACGATGTCGACCGCCGCATGCGCCTGCGCCGGCGAGCCGAGGAAGCCCGAGAGGATCGCGTCGCAGCGCTTGAGCGCGCCGATCGCGGCGATGCCGTCCACCAACTGCTCCATCTTGGCCGCGTCGATCGCGCTGCCGGCCCAGTTGCCGTACTGCATGTGATTGGAGAGCTGGACCGTGTTGAGCGGCCAGACGTTGACGCCCAGGCGCTGCATCGGGAACACGGCCGCGCTGTTGCCCGCATGTCCGTAGATCACGTGCGACTGGATGCTGAGGACGTTCTTCATGGTCGGCGGCTCGTCGCGGGTTCGGGGCTGTCATGAACGATACATTAAGTCGCAGCCGCGCGGAAACACGCGGTAATACGGGCGCCGGCGCGCCTCGCGGCAGCCCTGGCTTACTGAACGTAAAATCGCGAACGTCGCGCCGTTCCCTTCCTCTTGCCCGGTATCCCACGATGTTTTCGATCCGCACGATTGTTTCCTCGCGCCTGTCAGCGTGCTTGTCGGCCTGCTCGTCGGCCTGCTTGTCGGCGTGCTCGTCGGCACGCTTCCCGGCCGGCATGCTCGGCGGCGCGGCCCTTGCCGCCGCGCTGCTCGCGCCCGCGTCGGCGAGCCTTGCCGCCGAGTCCGAGGCGCTCGCCTCGGGCGCGGTCACGCTGCCGGCCGCCTCGCCGGCAGCGCTCGCCTCGGCCGCGGCCGGCAACGAGGGTCCGGCCTACGGCCCCGAGCTCGAGGGTTTCGAGTATCCCTACCCGGTCCACCGCTACGCCTTCACCTCGCAGCGCGAGCCGCTGCAGATGGCCTATCTCGACGTCAAGCCCGAGCACGCGAACGGCCGCACGGTGGTGCTGCTGCACGGCAAGAACTTCTGCGCGGCCACCTGGGAAGGGTCGATCGAGGTGCTGAGCCGCGCCGGTTATCGCGTGATCGCGCCGGACCAGATCGGCTTCTGCAAGTCGACCAAGCCCGAGCGCTACCAGTACAGCTTCCAGCAGCTCGCGCACAACACGCATGCGCTGCTCGAATCGCTGGGCGTGAAGGAGGCGACCGTGATCGGCCATTCCACCGGCGGCATGCTCGCCGTGCGTTACGCGCTGATGTACCCGAAGGCGACCCAGCAGCTGGTGCTGGTCGACCCGATCGGCCTGGAGGACTGGAAGGCGCTGGGCGTGCCGCCGCTGACGGTGGACTACTGGTACGCGCGCGAGCTGAAGACCACCGCCGACAGCATTCGCCGCTACGAGCAGAGCACCTACTACGCTGGCGAGTGGTCGCCGAACTACGAGCGCTGGGTGCAGATGCTGGCCGGCATGTACCGCGGCCCGGGCCGCGATATCGTGGCCTGGAATTCGGCCCTGCTCTACGACATGATCCTGAGCCAGCCGGTGGTGTATGAGTTCGGCCTGATCCGCGTGCCGACGCTGCTGATGATCGGCGACAAGGACACCACGGCGATCGGCAAGGACGTCGCGCCGCCCGAGGTGCATGCCAGGCTGGGTCGTTATCCCGAGCTCGGCAAGCGCGCGCACGCGGCGATTCCGGGCTCGACGCTGATCGAGTTTCCCGCGCTCGGCCACGCGCCGCAGATGCAGGATCCGGCGGCCTTCCACAAGGCGCTGCTGGGTTGGCTCGCGGCACCGCACGCGGCAGCCGCGTCCGCGGGCGGCCAGGCCGCGAAATAAGGGGCGTTCGCCCCGCGCGCGCGGCGCCCGAGCGGGCGTCGCGCGCGATTTCCCTTCCCTTGGATCAAGCGATCAGGCGCCTTGCGCCGCGATCTCGTCGCGCACCTGCGCGGTGATCTCGTAGGAGCGCACGCGCGCGGCGTGATCGTAGATCTGCGCGGCGACGATCAGCTCGTCGGCGCCGGTCTGCGCGATCAGGCGCTTGAGCCGTTCGCGCACCGTGTCGCGCGAGCCCACCGCCGCGAACGACAGCGCCTGCGCCACGTTGGCGAGTTCGAACTCGCTGCCCTCGAGCACCTCGACGGGCGGCGGCAGCTTGCCCGGCGTGCCGCGCCGCAGGTTCAGGAACTGCTGCTGCAGCGAGGTGAACAGGCGCCGCGCCTCGTCGTCGGTGTCGGCCGCGAACACGTTGATGCCCACCATCGCATGCGGCTTGTCGAGCGTGGCCGACGGCCGGAACTGCGCGCGATAGATCTCCAGCGCGCGCATCAGGTAGTCGGGCGCGAAGTGCGAGGCGAAGGCGAAGGGCAGGCCGAGCATGGCGGCCAGCTGCGCCGAGAAGAGGCTCGAGCCGAGCAGCCAGAGCGGCACGTTCAGCCCCGCGCCCGGCACCGCGCGCACGCGCTGGCCTTCCACCGGCTCGGCGAAATAGCGCTGCAGCTCCACCACGTCGTCGGGAAACGAATCGGCGCTGCCGACCAGGTCGCGCCGCAACGCGCGCGCGGTGGTCTGGTCGGTGCCGGGCGCGCGGCCCAGGCCCAGCTCGATGCGGCCCGGGTAGAGCGAGGCGAGCGTGCCGAACTGCTCGGCGATCACCAGCGGCGCGTGGTTCGGCAGCATGATGCCGCCCGAGCCGACGCGGATCGTGCTGGTGCCGCCGGCGATATGGCCGATCACCACGGCGGTGGCCGCGCTGGCGATGCCGGGCATGTTGTGGTGCTCGGCCAGCCAGTAGCGCTGGTAGCCCCAGCGTTCGACGTGCTGGGCGAGATCGAGCGAGTTGCGGAACGCCTGGCCGGCATCGGCGCCTTGGGGAATCGGCGCGAGATCGAGAACGGAGAACGGGATCATGGGCGGGTGGATATCGGAAAGTGGGGCGTCACGGCTGCCGTGCGGCGCGGGCGCGGCCTGCTGGCGATGCGCCTGCCTTACTGCGCGGCGGGATCATGACGTCGGGTGCCGCCGATTGTGCCAAAGCCCTGTCGAGCCCGCTGACGGCGCGCCGATAACCCTGTCGGGCGCAGGGTGAGCCTGCCGGCGGCAGCGCCGTGCCGCTCGGCGCCGAAGGTTCCGCGAGTGCGACAGAACAGCACATCAATTGCACGATATGTGACCGTCATATTTCTTCGATAACGTGGGCGGAATCGGCGGTAATACGCCGAAATATTTGTCGAAATCCATTTGAATCGACAGATTTTTAGTGGAAATGCTACATGAGTCTGACAAGGAAGCTGGCAATCGGCATGCGAATCGCTTACGTTATCGCCCCCGTTATTGCGTCGAAAAGTTGATCATCTGTGTCGATATGTGCAGTTTCTGCCATGTCGTGAGTGGCTCCGGGCAGGGTTTCGGAGTTCGCTGATACACTCTGCCCCGATATTCAAGACACGCCGCGGGATTCATGAAAAGCGATGGCCGGATCAAGCGGCAATCGCCGAATCGGCGGCGTTCACGATCGATACCACCATCGCCTGGGGCCTCGGCCCGGGCGCCAGGAGTCGGGACCGTGTCAGTCGCAGTCGTCGTTACCGCATCGCGTTTCTTCCTGCTCCGAGGCGGCCGTGCCGCCGCCGGGAGCGCATCATGACCGGCCTGTTCAGCGTGGTGGATTGGCTGCTGGTCGCGCTGACCTGCGCGGCCTGCGCTTATGCCTGGTTCGCGGCGCTGGCGCCCGCGCCGCGCATGCCCTCGTCGGCGGCACGCGAGGGCTGGCGCGCCCCGGTCAGCGTGCTCAAGCCGCTTTATGGCGCCGAGCCGCGTCTCTACGAGAACCTCGCCACCTTCTGTTCGCAGCGCCATCCGCGCTACCAGATCGTCTGCGGCGTGGCTTCGCCCACCGATCCGGCGATCGCCGTGGTGCGTCGCGTGCAGGCCAATTTCCCCGGCTGCGATCTCGAACTGGTGATCGATTCGCGCGTGCACGGCAAGAACCTCAAGGTCAGCAACCTGATCAACATCGCCGGGCGCGCGCGCTACGACCGCCTGGTGATCGCCGACAGCGACATCGCCGTCGGCCCCGACTATCTCGAACGCGTGAGCGCGCCGCTGGCCGATCCGTCGATCGGCGTGGTCACCTGCCTCTATCACGCACGCGATGTCGGCGGTTTCTGGGCGCGCATCGGCGCGCAGTTCGTCGACGCCTGGTTCGCGCCCTCGGTGCGCATCGCGCACTTGGGCGGTTCGTCCGATTTCGGCTTCGGCGCGACGCTGGCGCTCACCCGCGACACGCTCGATCGGATCGGCGGCCTCGCCGCGCTCAAGGACGAGCTGGCCGACGACTACTGGCTGGCCGCCCTGCCGCGCCGCGTGGGGCGTCGCACCGTGCTGTCCGAGGTGAGCGTGAGGACCGACGTGATCGAGGCCAGCTTCGCCGCGCTGTGGGCGCGCGAGACGCGCTGGCTGCGCACCATCCGTTCGCTGAAGGGCGGCGGCTTCGCCAGCCTGCTGATCACCTTCACGGCACCCTGGCTGCTGGTGGGCGCGCACCTGGCGGTGCGCCTGGAAGCCACGCTGCCCGGCCTGATCGCCGCCTGCGCGGCGAGCGCCGGCGTGTTGGCGCGGCTGGTGCTGCATGCGCGCGGCTCGCCGAGCCGGCTGGTGTTCTGGCGCGACCTGCCGCTGGTGCCGGTGCGCGACGCGCTGCTGTTCTGCGTCTGGATCGCGGCCGCGTTCGGCACCCACGTGATCTGGCGCGGCGCGCGCATCGCGGTGGCCGGCGGCGCGCGCGCGAGCTTCGGCGAGGGCGGCGAAGGACGATGAGAACGGCGCGGCGCGCGCCCGGCGCGACGCGTTTCGACGGAACTGGACTGAACGGGCGCGCGGCCCGCCGCGCGGATTGACGAACCTGATCGTATCGAGACGAATCATGCAAGCAAACGCAACCCCACTGAAGACGCTGTTCCTGCAGGCGCCGTCCTATGACGGCTTCGACGGCGGCGCCGGCTCGCGCTACCAGGCCAAGCGCGAGATCCGCTCGTTCTGGTATCCCACCTGGCTGGCCCAGCCCGCCGCCCTGGTGCCCGGCAGCCGCGTGCTCGACGCGCCCGCCGACGACCTGTCGGTGGCACAGACGCTGGAGATCGCCGCCGACTACGAGCTGGTGATCATCCACACCAGCACGCCCTCGTTCCCGACCGACGCGGCCTTCGCGCAAGACCTCAAGCAGCGCAAGCCCTCGGTGCTGATCGGCATGGTCGGCGCCAAGGTGGCCGTCGATCCGCACAACTCGCTGGTGGCGTCCAACGCGATCGACTTCGTTTGCCGCGAGGAATTCGACTACACCTGCCGCGACGTGGCCGAGCGCAAGCCCTTCGCCGATATCCTCGGCCTGAGCTACCGCGCCGCCGACGGCGCGATCGAGCACAACGGCGCGCGCCCGATGATCGAGGACATGGACGCGCTGCCGTTCGTGGCGCCGGTGTACCAGCGCGACCTGAAGATCGACAACTACTTCATCGGCTACCTGAACTACCCCTATGTGTCGATCTATACCGGCCGAGGCTGCCGTTCGAAGTGCACCTTCTGCCTGTGGCCGCAGACGGTCGGCGGCCATCGCTACCGCGTGCGTTCGGTCGAGAACGTGCTGGCCGAGGTGAAGTGGATTCGCGACAACATGCCGGAAGTGAAGGAGATCATGTTCGACGACGACACCTTCACCGACTTCAAGCCGCGCGTCGAGGAGATCGCGCGCGGGCTCGGCAAGCTGGGCGTGACCTGGTCCTGCAATGCCAAGGCGAACGTGCCGTACGCGACGCTGAAGATCATGAAGGAGAACGGGCTGCGCCTGCTGCTGGTGGGCTATGAATCGGGCGACGACCAGATCCTGCTGAACATCAAGAAGGGCTTGCGCACCGACATCGCGCGCCGCTTCAACGAGGACTGCAGGAAGCTCGGCATCAAGATCCACGGCACCTTCATCCTGGGCCTGCCCGGCGAGACCAGGGACACCATTCGCAAGACCATCGAATACGCGAAGGAAATCAATCCGCACACGATCCAGGTTTCGCTGGCGGCGCCTTATCCGGGCACGCGGCTCTACGAGCAGGCGATCGAGAACGGCTGGCTGGAGGAGAACAAGACCATCAACCTGGTCAGCAAGGCAGGCGTGCAGCTCGCCGCGATCGGTTATCCGCACCTGTCGAAGGAAGACATCTATCACGAGCTCGAGCACTTCTATCGGGCCTTCTATTTCCGGCCCGCGAAGATCTGGGAGATCGTGCGCGAGATGCTGGGCAGCTGGGAGATGATGAAGCGGCGCCTGCGCGAAGGCGTGGAGTTCTTCCGCTTCCTGCGCGCGCACGAGGCCTGAGCGCGATGGCCACGTCGCCGTCGCGCGCGCTGATCTTCACCGCCGACGATTTCGGCCTGCATCCGCGCGTCAACGCGGCGGTCGAGCGCGCGCATCGCGAGGGCGTGCTGACGGCCGCGAGCCTGATGGTGGCGGCGCCCGCCGCGCACGACGCGGTGGCGCGCGCGCGGCGGCTGCCCTCGCTGGCGGTCGGGCTGCACCTGGTGCTGGCCGATGGCGCGGCGATGCTGCCGGCGCGCGAGATCCCGGCGCTGGTGGGGGCCGACGGCCGCTTCGGCGACGCGATGGCGAAGGACGGCTGCCGCTTCTTCTTCCTGCCGCGCGTGCGTGCGCAACTGCGTCGCGAGATCCGCGCGCAATTCGAGGCTTTCGCGGCGAGCGGGCTGCCGCTCGATCATGTCAACGCACACAAGCATTTCCACCTGCATCCCACCGTGTTGTCGATGATCGTCGAGATCGGGCGCGACTACGGGCTGCGAGCGGTGCGCCTGCCTTTCGAGCGTTGCGCGCCGGCCTGGCTGCGCCCCTGGATCGCGCTGGTGCGCGCCAGGCTCGACCGGGCAGGAATCGCGCACAACGACTACGTGGTCGGGATCGAGCACACCGGGCACATGGACGAGCGCGCGCTGCTCGATGCGATCGCGGCGCTGCCGCCTTCGGGCGTCGGCGAGATCTACTCGCATCCGGCCGAGCCCGGCGACGGCCCGATCACGCCTTCGATGCACGACTACCGTCCCGGCGAGGAACTCGCGGCGCTGCTCTCGCCGCGCGTGGCGGCCGCGCTCGAGGCGGCCGGCGTGGCGCGCGGCGGTTTCGCGGCCGTGTTCGGCGAAGCGGGCGACGCGAACGGGGCAGGGCGGGGCGCGGCATCGCGCCAGGGCGACGCGCAGGCGAATGCGGAGCGCGCTTCCCGCGCGCGCTCGCGATGACGAAGTGGGTCCGGCGGCTGGGCTGGCCGCTCGGCATCGCGCTGCTGCTTGGGCTGGTGGTCCACGAAGGCGTCGGCGACGTGGTTCGCATCATCGGACGCGCCGGTTTCGCCCTGCTCTGGCTGGTGCCCTTCCACGCATTTCCCTTGCTGCTCGACGCGCATGCCTGGCGCCTGCTGCTCGACCGGCGCGCGCCGCTGGGCTTCCTCTGGTGGGTCGCCACGGTGCGCGAGGCGGTGAATCGCCTGCTGCCGGTGGTCGGCGTGGGCGGCGAGATCGTCGGGATCCGGCTCGCGCGCTGGCGGGTACCGGACGTGGCGTTCGTGAGCGCCTCGGTGATCGTCGAGGTGCTGGTCACGGTGGCCGTGCAGTACGCGTTCTCCGCGCTCGGGCTGGTGCTGCTGCTGGCCGGCACGGGCCTCGGCGGCGGCGCGAGGACCATCGCGCTGGCGCTCGTGCTGTCGGTGCCGGTGCCCGTGCTGGCCTTCGCGCTGCTGCGACGCGGCGGGATCTTCCACGCGATCGAGCGTTTCGCCGGCCGGCTGCTCGGCGACACCGGCGCGCTGCTGCAGGGCGTCGACGGCAAGCGGCTCGACGCGGCCATCGAGGCGCTGATGTCGCGCACGGGCCTGCTGCTGCGGGCCTTCGGCTGGCAGTTGGCCGGCTATGTGAGCGGGGCGCTGGAAATCTACTGGGCGCTGGCCCTGCTCGGGCATCCCGTGTCCGCGGGCGGGGCGATCGCCATCGAGGCCATGGTGCAGGCCGTGCGGCACGCGGCCTTCATGGTGCCGGGCGGGCTCGGCGTGCAGGAGGCGACGGTGGTGCTGCTCGCGCAGATGTTCGGCGTCGATCGCGAGACGGCCCTGTCGCTGGCGCTGGTCAAGCGTGCCCGCGAGCTGCTGTTCGGCGCCCTGGCGCTGGTGTCGTGGCAGGGCGCGGAGATCGTCGTGGCGCGTCGCGAAGCCGGGCGCGAGGCAAAGCACGAAGCCAGGCACGAGACCGCCGATCGCGACCGGTGCGAGCGACGCGAGAGACGAAGCGGCTCGACCGGAAATGTCTGAAGGCCGCCCCACCCGAGCGCGGCCGCAGCAGGGGCGACCCGGCCCGAAGCAGTCCTGATCGCTCGGCCCGGTCCGAATCCGGCGACCGATGTTGTTGCACGCCCCCATAGGCGCGTATCCTTCCAGCTTGTCCTTTTCCCCGCGCGAACCGCGCGCCCGTAATCGATGATGGAATCGGTAATCCGGCCGGCCCGGCCCTGGCTGCTCGCCTCGGCACTTGCCGCGACGTTTCTGCTCGGCGGCTGCGACAGCCACGAGAACGAGGTGGTCGTGCATCGACTCAAGGAATTCTTTCGTGCGATCCAGCCGGCGCCGTTGCTGCTGCGCGGCCTGAAGCCCGGCGTCTCGACCGAGGAGGAAGTGCGCTCGCGCCTGGGCAAGCCGGAGACGGAACGGCAGGCGATCGACGGCTCGAAGCGGCTCGAGTATCCGCGCGGGCCGATGGGCGACGAGACCTACATGGTCGATATCGACCGCAACGGCTTGTTCCTCGGCGCGACCCAGGTGCTGACGGCCGACAACTTCGCGATGATCCGCCCCGGCATGACGCAGGACGAGGTGCGCCAGTTGCTGGGCAAGCCGACCGAGGTCGCGCAGTATCCGCTCAAGCCGGAAACGGTCTGGAGCTGGCGCTGGCGCGAGGACGGCGTGAACCAGGACGCGTTCTTCAACGCGCATTTCGGTCCCGACGGGCTGGTATCGACGACCTCGCGCTCGGACCTGCCGACCGGGCGCTGAGCGAGGCACGCTGATGGTGACGACAATGAAGGCTGGCCCCCGAAACGATGCCCACTACTGGCGCTCGGAGCTGATTCCCGGCGCGGACATGGTGACGGCCCGCTTCACCGATCACGCCTATTCGCCTCACTGGCACGAGGCCTACACGATTTCGCTGATCGAGGGCGGCGCGGAGCGCTACGACTACCGCGGCACGCGCCACGTGGCCGATGCCGGCTCGCTGCCGATCATCAATCCCGGCGAAATCCACACCGGGTCGAGCGCGGCCGATGCCGGCTGGCAGTGCCGCACGTTCTATCTGCCGACCGGCTTCGTCCGGCAGGTCGCCGACGAGGCCGGGCTGGCCGGCACCGAGCCGCCCTGGTTCGGCTCGGACATCATCAGGGACCCCGACCTCGCGGCGCGCGCCTTGCGCGCGCATCGCGCGCTGGAGTCCGGCGCGGACCGGCTGGCCGCCGAATCCATGCTGCTCGACGCGGTCTCGACGCTGCTGGTGCGATACGCGCAGGCGCGGCCCCCTTCACGGCCGATCGGCCAGGACGGGGCGCGAGTGGCGCGCATGAAGGCGCGCATGCTCGACGACCTGACGGCCTCGCTCGAACTGTCGGTGCTGGCCGAGGCCGTCGGCCTGTCGAAGTTTCATGCGCTGCGGATCTTCACGCGCGAGGTCGGCATGGCCCCGCACGCCTGGCGCAACCAGGTACGCCTGTCCCGCGCCAGCGACGCGCTGCGCTCGGGCGCGTCGGCCACCGAGGTATCCGCCGCCTTCGGTTTCGCCGACCAGAGCCATTTCAGCCGCCATTTCAAGAAGGTCCACGGCGTATCGCCGGGCCGCTGGAGCCGGTCGCGCTGAACGGGCTGGCCGAGGCAGCGCAATAACGTTCAAGCGGCCGTCGCGGATCGCGGTCTACCCTCGCTTCGACAGGAGGACACCATGACCGTGAATCAGCAGGCCGGCCCCATGACGGGGATCCCATCCACCGGCGGCAGCCCTGCCGCGCCCGAACCCGGCAAGGCGCGTCGCGGCGCCGACATCCTCGTCGAGGTGCTGCGCAGCGAAGGCGTGGAATATGTGTTCGGCAATCCCGGCACGACCGAGCTGTCCTTCGTCGATGCGCTGACCGGCGTCGATGGCCTGTCCTACATACTGGGCCTGCAGGAGGCCGCGGTGGTGGCGATGGCGGACGGTTACGCCCAGGCTTGCGGGCGTCCCGGTTTCGTTAATCTGCACACGATGGCGGGGCTCGGCCATGCGATGGGCGCGCTGCTCAACGCGAGGGAGGCAAACACGCCGCTGGTCGTGACGGCCGGCCAGCAGGACACGCGGCACGTGCATGCCGGACCGCTGCTGCATGGCGACTTGCTCGATATCGCCCGGCCGGCGGTCAAGTGGGGGCATGAAATCCGGCATCCCGACGAGATCGCCGGGTTCGCCAGGCGGGCATTCCACGACAGTTGCGCCGCGCCTTCGGGGCCGGTGTTCCTGTCCTTGCCGATGGACGTGATGGAGCGCACCGGCACCGCCGAGCCGCCGGCGGCTTCCGTGATCCACCGCGGCGCGATCGCGGCCGCGCTGCCCGAGCTGGCGCAGGCGCTGGCATCCGTCGCGCCGGGGCGGATCGCGATACTCGCGGGCGACGAAGTGTTCGTGGCGGGCGCGAGCGAGGAGGCGGTGCAGCTTGCCGAGGCGCTCGGCGCGACCGTGTTCGGCTCGTCCTGGCCCACCCATCTGCCGTTCCCGAGCTCGCATCCGCTGTGGGCCGGCAACCTGCCCGGCACGGCATCGGCGATCCGCCAGGCCCTCGCGCCCTTCGACGCGATGCTCGTGCTGGGCGGCCATTTCTCGATCTCGATCCTCTACACCGAAGGGCCGGCCGTGCCGTCCTCCTGCCGGCTGTTTCAAGTGACGTCGGATCCGCACCAGCCGGGCCGCACTCATGCATGCGAGCTGGCTTGCGTCGGCGGCATCCGCGAATCGCTGCGCGCGCTGTTGCCCTTGCTGTCCCATCGCCTGGAGGGCCGGCGCCCGGGAGTCGAAGCCGCGCTGGTCCGCGCGGCGGACCAGCGCGCGCAGCGCCGCGGCGAGATTCGCGCGCGTGCCGAATCCGAGTTCCGCCGGCCCGAAACCACGCCCTGGGCGGCGGCGCACGAGCTGGCCAGGGCGCTGGGACGCGGCACGCCGCTGGTCGACGAATCGCCCGCGACGATGCCGCTGATCCGCGGCATGCTCGACACGGACGCGACGCGGCAGTACTACGGCAATCGCGGGGCGATCCTCGGCTGGGGCATGGGCGCGGCGGTCGGCGTGTCGCTGGGGCTCGGCCGGCAGCCGGTGGTGGCGGTGATCGGCGACGGCTCCGCCCTCTACGCGCCGCAAGCCCTGTGGACGGCCGCGCACGAGCGCCTGCCGGTGACCTTCGTGATCGTCAACAACCGTTCGTACGACATCCTGAAGAACTTCATGAAATCGCAGCATCACTTCGCCAGCGTGCGTGCCGGCCGTTTCATCGGCATGGATCTCGACGAACCGCCGATCGATTTCCTGGCGCTGGCGGCATCCTGGGGCCTGCCGGCACGTCGTGTCGAGCGAGCCGGCGAAATCGCGGCGGCCGTCGAACACGGCATCGCCTCGGGCCTGCCGAACCTCATCGAACTACCGGTCGTCACGGCCTGAATGGGAGCCGGCGGGTGCTCACGCGCGGGTCGCGCGCAGGATGGCGGCGTGATTGGCCAGCTCGTCCAGCGTGACGACGAATTCGAAGCCCTTGTCGTTCTCGCGCGTGATGCGCAATCCCAGCTTGCGATGGAAGGCGATGGACAGGCGGTTGGTGCGGTAGACGTGGCTCCTGAATTCGCGGATGCCGCGCGCGCCGGCCAGCTCGGCCAGCTGCGCCAGCAACTCGCCGAGCACCCCATAACCGCGATGCCGGGGATGGATGCCGAACGCGCCTACGAACCAGCAGCTCGCCGATTCCGGACGCAGCATCGCGTAGGCCACCAGCTCGCCGTCGCGTCGCACCGAACGGATCTCGTAGGCGGCCAGCGCCTGCCGCAGCCGTTCGCGCTGCGCATCGGGATCGAAGGCGTCGCCGGCCTGCTCGGTATGCTCGCGCAGCGTCAGCGTATCGAACGCCAGCAGTTCCTCGACAGACGGCGGCAAGGGCTCGGTCGCGCACGTCACGATGCCGTCCCGGCGCGGGTGAAACATTGCTCGACGGTCTGGCTGCCCCATTGCGTTCCCTCGTGTTCCTCGCTCAGCACGAAGCCGAAGGACTCGTACAGATGGCGCGCCGCGTCCAGTCCCTTGAAGGTGCTGAGCCAGGTTTCGCGAAAGCCCTGTTGGTCGACGAAGCGCATCGCCCGCGTCATCAGCTCGCGCCCCACGCCGCTGCCTTGCAGCGCCTCGTCGACGATGAACCAGCGCAGGCGCGCGATGCCCGTTTGCAGATCGCTGTCGATCGCGAGCGAGGCCAGCACGCGGCCCTGCTCGACATGCAGCCAGAGCGCCTTGCCCGCGGCCGGCAACTGGTTGGCGAATTCCGCCAGCTCGGTGGCCACCAGCTTCTCGAAGAACGCCGGCAAGCCGTAATGCTCGGCGTAGAAGCGCGCATGCAGGCCGGCGATGTCGCCGATGCAGCCCGGCAGGTAGCCCTCGACGATCCTCGAGGCCTCGGCCCGGGCAGGGGAGGGCTTGGCGTCGTTGTCCCGGGCCAGCGCATCGGCATAGAGCGCGAAGGAGCGCAGCAGGTTCTGCTGGTCGGCCGGCGCCAGGTGGCGCAGCGCGTTCGACACCTGCTCGGTGGCGAAGCGGTCGATCCGGCCGCGCAGCTTCCGGCCCTCGGCCGTCAGGCTCAGCGCCGAGACGCGCGCGTCCTCGCTGTCGGCGCGGCGCTCCACGTAGCCTGCCGCCTCCAGACGGGCGAGCTGCCGGCTGGTATTGGACTTGTCCAGGCGCAGCCGCTGCCCGAGGTCCTTGGCGCTGATGCCGGGCGCCATGCCGATTTCCAGGATCGCGTGCACCGCCGAGGGCGCGAGTTCGCTGTCGGCCAGCGTGGTGCGCATGAAGCCCAGCTCGCGCACCAGCTTGCGGGAGAAGTCCCGCAATTCGAGGATGGTCGCGTCGCGGCTCTGCTCGGGGAGGTCGATGAAATCCATGATGGGGCTCAGATGGTTGCGAGTCGCAACAGTATTGGTTGCACTCCGCAACTATGTCAAGACGAAATACGTCATGCGCCGCCGGATCGTGCCGCGCCCGCTATCGAAAAAGCGACCCGAAACTTGTAAAAACACGCGCGACGGCAGCAGCGCCCGCAGCCGGCGCGCCCGCCCGTGCGCTCGCCCGGCTCCCCTGATTGCGGGCGCCCAGGCTTCCCGCAAGCTCGTCGCAAGCCGTTGCTGCGTTGCAGCATTCCGGCCGCGCCCCATTTGAGCCGGTTTTTTTCGCTTGCGAGTATCCGCCCCATTCCGAGGCCGTCCGCGCGACGGTCCCATTCGACTCGACAATCTCAGGAGACGCGCGTGTTCCTCTACGGATTCGGCCCCGTCATCTGGGCGGGCACCGTGCAGACCATCGAGCTGTCGGTGCTGTCGCTGGCCGCCGCGGTGATCCTGGGCCTGCTCGGCGCCGTCGCGAAGCTGTCCGCCAACCGCGTGATGCGCGGCATCGGCACCGCCTACACCACCCTGATCCGTTCGGTGCCGGACCTGGTGCTGATGCTGCTGCTGTTCTACAGCATCCAGATCTGGCTCAACGAGCTGACCGACCTGCTGGGCTGGGACCAGATCGACATCGACCCGTTCGTGGCCGGCGTGCTCACGCTCGGCTTCATCTACGGCGCCTACTTCACCGAAACCTTCCGCGGCGCCTTCCTGTCGGTGCCGCGCGGCCAGCTGGAGGCGGGCGCCGCCTACGGCATGAGCGGCCTGCGCGTGTTCACGCGGATCCTGTTCCCGCAGATGATGCGCTTCGCGCTGCCCGGCATCGGCAACAACTGGCAGGTGCTGGTGAAGGCCACCGCGCTGGTCTCGATCATCGGCCTGGCCGATGTGGTGAAGGCCGCGCAGGACGCCGGCAAGAGCACCTTCAACATGTTCTTCTTCATCCTCGTCGCGGCGCTGATCTACCTGGCGATCACGACGGTCTCCAACCTGGTGCTGCGGCAGCTCGAGCGGCGCTACTCGCTGGGCGTGAGGCACGCGGAACTATGATCGAGATCCTCCAGGAATTCGGCAAGGCCTTCCTGTTCTGGGACGGCCAGCGGCTCTCGGGCCTGGCCGTCACCTTGTGGCTGCTGGTCGCCTCGATCGGCATCGGCTTCGTCTGCGCGATCCCGCTGGCGGTGGCGCGCGTCTCGCGCAAGCGCTGGCTGTCGATGCCGGTGCGCGCCTACACCTACGTGTTTCGCGGCACGCCGCTCTACGTGCAGTTGCTGCTGATCTACACCGGCATGTACAGCCTGGAGTTCGTGCGATCGCACTCGCTGCTCGACGCCTTCTTCCGCAGCGGCTTCCACTGCGCGATCCTGGCCTTCGCGCTGAACACCTGCGCCTACACCACCGAGATCTTCGCCGGCGCGATCCGCGCCACCTCGCACGGCGAGGTGGAGGCCGCGCGCGCCTACGGCATGGGCGGCTGGACCCTGTATCGCCGCGTGATCCTGCCCTCGGCGCTGCGTCGCGCGCTGCCGCTCTACAGCAACGAGGTGATCCTGATGCTGCATGCCACCACGGTCGCCTTCACGGCCACCGTGCCCGACATCCTGAAGGTGGCGCGCGACGCGAACTCCGCCACCTACATGGCGTTCCAGTCGTTCGGGATCGCCGCGCTGATCTATCTTGCGGTATCGTTCGCACTCGTCGCGGCGTTTCGCCGGGCCGAGCGCCACTGGCTCGCGTATCTCGCGGCCGGCCGTCATTGAATCGACCTCATCCCGGGAGACGCCAGTTGGCTCAGACCACGCAGCCGAACGCCGCCAGCAAGCTGGCGGCCCACGACATCCACAAGCGCTACGGCGACAACGAGGTGCTCAAGGGCGTCTCGCTCGACGCCAAGGCCGGCGACGTGATCAGCATCATCGGCGCCAGCGGCTCGGGCAAGAGCACCTTCCTGCGCTGCATCAATTTCCTGGAGCGGCCCAATGCGGGGCAGATCGTGGTCGACGGCGAGACCGTGCGCACCAGGGCCGACAAGAGCGGCGCGCTGGAGGTGGCCGACCACAAGCAGTTGCAGCGCATTCGCACCAAGCTCGCGATGGTGTTCCAGCACTTCAATCTGTGGGCGCACATGAACGTGCTCGAGAACGTGATGGAGGCGCCGCTGCACGTGCTGGGCATCTCCCGTCGCGAGGCCGAGGAACGCGCGCGCGAGTACCTGGAGAAGGTGGGGCTGCCGCCGCGCGTCGAGAAGCAGTATCCCTCGCATCTGTCGGGCGGCCAGCAGCAGCGCGTGGCGATCGCCCGCGCGCTGGCCATGCATCCCGACGTGATGCTGTTCGACGAGCCCACCTCCGCGCTCGACCCGGAGCTGGTGGGCGAGGTGCTGAAGGTGATGCAGAAGCTGGCCGAGGAAGGCCGCACCATGATCGTGGTGACGCATGAGATGGGCTTCGCGCGCAACGTCTCGAACCATGTGATGTTCCTGCACCAGGGGCGTACCGAGGAGCAGGGCGACCCCGCCGAGGTGCTGTCGCGTCCGCAGAGCGAGCGCCTCAGGCAATTCCTGTCGGGCAGCCTCAAGTAAGGGGCGGCGCGGTGGTGGCAGCGATCGGTCGTCCCGGCGGCGCCGCGCGCGCGACGCAGGTCGCGATCGTCGCGCTGCCGCCCGTGTCGATGTCGGGCGTGGGCCCGATCGTCGATGCGCTCGCGCTGGCCAACGAGATCGAGGGCCGGGCGCTCTATCGCTGGCAGGTCTGCTCCTGGGACGGCAAGCCGGTGCCGCTCGCGGGCGGCGCGAGCTGGCAGGCCGACGCGGCCTTCAACGACGCTGTCGCCTGCGACTGGCTGATCGTGGTGAGCGAGCGCTTCCAGCAGTTCGCCGACTACCGCCTGTTCCTCGCCAGCCTGGCGCGCGTGGGCCAGCGCACGCCGCTGGTCAGCGGCATCCATCACGGCGTGTGGTGGCTGGCGATGGCGGGGCAACTGGCCGGCTATCGTGTGGCCGTGAACTGGGAGACCTACCAGCAGTTCGCCGAGCAGTTCGAGCGCACCATCGTCACCCAGCAGATCTACGAGATCGACCGCGATCGCGCCACTTGCGCGGGCGGCCAGGCCAGCATCGATTTCATGCTGGCCATGATCGGCCGCGACCACGGCCCCGAGCTGCCCGAGCGGATCGCCGACGCGCTCGGCTGCGGCACGCCGCGCAGCGGCGAGTCGCGCCAGCGGATTCCCTTCGTGACCGCGCCGGGCGAGCGCCATCCGCGCCTCAACGATGCGCTGCAGCTGATGGAGGCGAACGTCGAGGACCCGCTCACCACGGATGAGATCGCGTCCCTGGTCGGCATCTCGCGACGTCAGCTCGAGCGGCTGTTCCGCCAGTATCTCGGCGCGATGCCGTCCAAGTACTACCTGAACCTGCGCCTCTTGAAGGCGCGCACGCAACTGCAGCGCACCAGCAAGTCGGTGGTGCAGGTGAGCCTGGCCTGCGGCTTCTCCTCGGCCGCGCATTTCTCGAACGCCTACCGCGAGCGCTTCGGCGTGACGCCGCGCGAGGATCGCCGCGCCTGGCTGGAGAAGCAGCACGGCGGCGCGAGCGAGCCGCGCGCCGGCGCGCTGGTGGAGCGCGGCGACGAGGATTGAAGCGGCGGGGGCCGATGCCGCCAGGCTGGCAGCGCCGCCGCCGCGGCATGTTTCGTGATGCCGGCCGGCACCGCGCGCCCGGCGCGAGGCGCCCCCGGCCAAGCCGATAGAACCCGTCGCAATTGCGCAAGACGTATCGCGCCCCGTTGCCTACACTGAACGCTGTGATTTCTGGACCAAGGAACCGCCATGACCTCCGAGAACGTGACCCGACAGACTTTCGATGACGTGATGGTGCCGGTATTCTCGCCGGCCCCGTTCGTGCCCGACCGCGGCGAGGGTTCCCGCGTGTGGGACACCGCCGGCAAGGACTACGTCGATTTCGCCGGCGGCATCGCGGTGACCGCGCTCGGCCACGGCCACCCGGAAGTGCTGAAGGTGTTCGAGGCGCAGGGCCGCAAGCTCTGGCACATCGGCAACGGCTACACCAACGAGCCGGTGCTGCGCCTGGCCCGGCGTCTCGAGAGCCTGACCTTCGCCGATCGCGCCTTCTTCGCGAACTCCGGCGCCGAGGCCAACGAGGCCGCGCTGAAGCTGGCGCGACGCGTCGCCTTCGATCGCTTCGGCGAGGACAAGTACGAGATCGTCTCGTTCGCGCAATCCTTCCACGGCCGCACCTTCTTCACGGTCAGCGTGGGCGGCCAGCCGAAGTATTCCGACGGCTTCGGCCCGAAGCCGGGCGGCATCCACCATCTGCCCTACAACGACATCGAGGCCGCGCGCGCCGCGATCGGCCCGCGCACCTGCGCGGTGATCGTCGAGCCGGTGCAGGGCGAGGGCGGCGTGATCCCGGCCGATCCGGCCTTCCTGAAGGCGCTGCGCGAGGCCTGCGACGCGCACGGCGCGCTGCTGATCTTCGACGAGGTGCAGACCGGCGTGGGCCGCACCGGCCACTTCTACGCCTACATGGACACGGGCGTGACGCCCGACATCCTGACCACCGCCAAGGCGCTCGGCAACGGCTTCCCGATCGGCGCGATGCTGACCACCGAGGCACTGGCCGCGCACTTCAAGGTGGGCGTGCACGGCACCACCTACGGCGGCAACCCGCTCGCCTCGGCGATCGCCGACAAGGTGGTGGAACTGGTCAGCGATCCGAAGCTGCTGGCCGGCGTGGCCGAGCGCGGCGAGCGGATCCGCGCCAGGCTGCGCGAGCTCGACGGCAAGCATGGCCTGTTCAGCGAGATCCGCGGCAAGGGCCTGCTGCTCGGCGCCGAGCTGAACCCGGCCTTCGAGGGCCGCGCCAAGGACTTCGTCACGGCCGCCGCCGAGCACGGCGTGATCATGCTGATCGCCGGGCCCAACGTGCTGCGCTTCGTGCCCTCGCTGGTGATCCCCCTCGATGTGCTCGACGAGGGCCTCGAGCGCTTCGCGCGCGCGGTCGACGCGGTGGTCGCGGCGATCGCCGCGGGCCGCTGAGTCCCGCCTTCCTCCGTCCACAGGAACGACGATGCTATTCGTACGCCCCGGCAGGCTTGCCGATCTCGACGCGCTCGCGCAGATGGCCCGCACCGCGCGGCCGGTGCTGCATTCGCTGCCGCACGACCGTCGCGCGCTGGAGGCGCGCGTGGCGCTGTCCGAGGATTCGTTTCGCGCCGACGCCGATTTCCCCGGCGAGGAGTTCTACCTGTTCGTGCTGGAGGACAGCGAGACGGGGCGCCTGCTCGGCACGGCCAGCATCGTCGCCGCGGCGGGCTATTCGGAGCCGTTCTACGCGTTCCGCAACGACGCGCTGATCCACGCCTCGCGCGAGCTGCACGTGAACCGCAAGATCCACGCGCTGACCATGTCGCACGAGCTGACCGGCAAGAGCCGGCTGGCGGGCTTCTACGTCGATCCCTCCCTGCGCGGCGACGCGGCGGCGCACCTGGTGTCGCGCGCGCGCATGATGTACATCGCCGCGCATCGCCGCCGCTTCACGCCCGAGGTGTTCTCGCTGCTGCTCGGCGTGACCGACGAGAACGGCGCCTCGCCGTTCTGGGAGGCGGTGGGCCGCAAGTTCTTCCGGCGCGACTTCGCCGACATCGAGGTCGAATCGGGCGGCCGCAGCCGTACCTTCATCGCCGAGGTGATGCCGGTCTATCCCGTCTATGTGCCGCTGCTGCCGGAAGCCGCGCAGCGCGTGCTGGGCGAGCCCAACCAGCACGGCCTGCTGGCCTACGACATCCATCTCGAGGAAGGTTTCGAGCCGGATCGCTACGTCGACATCTTCGATGCGGGCCCGGTGCTGACCGCGCAGATCGATCGCATCGCCTGCGTCACGCATAACGGCGCGCGCACCGTGCGCAATGCCGGCCACGCCGGCCAAGCAGGCAGTAGCGCCGATGCCGATGCCGCCGGCCTCACGCACCTGGTGGCCACCGGCGAGGGCGACGCGTTCCGCTGCGTGCTGGCCGACCTGCCCGAGGCGGCCGCGGGCAATGCGATCGACGCGCCGCTCGACGCGGCCGCGCGCGCCGCGCTCGGCGTGGTGGACGGCGACACCGTGCGCTGCGTGCCGCTGCATCGCCGCGACGAGACCAACACGCTTTCGGGAGACGCACGATGATCGTGGTTCGCGTGGTACAGACCGGCGACGTCGATGCGCTGGTCGCGCTCGCGCAGGAAACCGGCCCGGGCCTGACCACCTTCAAGCCCGACCGCGAGGCGCTGGCCGCGCGCATCGAGCGCGCGCGGCGCACCGTCGACGGCGCGGCCTCGCCCGCCGAGGCCGGCTATTTCTTCGTGATGGAGGACACCGCCAGCGGCGATATCGCCGGCGTGTGCGGGATCGAGACCGAGGTCGGCCTGGCCCAGCCCTTCTACAACTATCGCGTCAGCACGGTGGTGCATGCCAGCCAGGACCTGGGCGTGTGGACCCGCATGTCGCTCCTGAACATCTCGCACGACCTGACCGGTTATGCCGAGGTCTGCTCGCTGTTCCTGAGCCCGCGCTATCGCACCGCCGGCGTGGGCGGGCTGCTGTCGCGCTCGCGCTTCATGTTCATCGCGCAGTTCCGCGAGCGCTTCCCGGAGCGGATCTGCGCCGAGCTGCGCGGCCATTTCGACGAACACGGCAGCTCGCCGTTCTGGCGCGCGGTCGGTTCGCACTTCTACCAGATCGATTTCAACGCCGCCGACTACCTCAGCTCGCATGGCCGCAAGTCCTTCCTGGCCGAGCTGATGCCGCGCTTTCCCGTCTATGTCGACCTGTTGCCGCAGGACGCGCAGGACTGCATCGGCCTGACCCATCGCGACACGCTGCCGGCGCGCAAGATGCTCGAGGCCGAGGGCCTGCGCTACCAGAACCACGTCGACATCTTCGACGCCGGCCCGGTGCTCGAATGCCACGTCGGCGACCTGCGCACGGTGCGCGACAGCGTGCTGGTGCCGGTCGAGATCGGCACGCCCGAGGCGGGCGAGGGCGCGCCGCGCGCGCTGGTCTCGAACACCTCGCTGGCCGACTTCCGGGTCGGCATGGCCAGCGGCGCCGTCACCGAGGCGGGCCGCTTCGTGCTGAGCGCCGAGGACGCCGCCGCGCTCGGCGTGGCCGCCGGCGAGACGCTGCGGGTCTATGCGCTGAAGTCACAACCGAGATAACACCATGTCCGAACTTTTCATCGACGGCGACTGGGTCGCCGGCAGCGGTCCCGAATTCTCCTCGCGCAACCCCGGCACCGACGAGCCGGTGTGGCAGGGCGCCGGCGCCTCGCCGTCCGACGTCGACTTCGCCGTGGCCAGCGCGCGCCGCGCCTTCGCGGCCTGGTCGGCGCTCGACTTCGAGGCGCGGGTGGCGATCGTCAAGCGCTTCGCCGCGATCCTCGGCGAACGCAAGGAGGCGCTCGCCGCCGCGATCGGCCGCGAGACCGGCAAGCCGCTGTGGGAGGCGCGCACCGAGGTGGCGACCATGGCCGCCAAGGTCGAGATCTCGATCACGTCCTACCACGAGCGCACCGGCGAGAAGCGCACCGCAATGGCCGACGGCACGGCCGTGCTGCGGCATCGCCCGCATGGCGTGGTGGCGGTGTTCGGGCCGTACAACTTCCCGGGCCACCTGCCTAACGGCCATATCGTGCCGGCCCTGATCGCCGGCAACACGGTGGTGTTCAAGCCTTCCGAGCTGGCGCCCGGCGTGGCGCGCGCCACCGTCGAGGCCTGGCGCGACGCGGGGCTGCCGGCCGGCGTGCTGAACCTGGTGCAGGGCGAGAAGGAGACCGGCGTGGCGCTGGCCAACCATCGCCAGATCGACGGGCTGTTCTTCACCGGCAGCTCGGACACGGGCACCCTGCTGCACCGCCAGTTCGGCGGCCGGCCCGAGATCGTGCTGGCGCTGGAGATGGGCGGCAACAATCCGCTGGTGATCGGCGAAGTGGCCGATCTCGACGCGGCCGTGCATCACACCATCCAGTCGGCCTTCCTGTCGGCCGGGCAGCGCTGCACCTGCGCGCGCCGCATCTTCGTGCCGGAAGGCGCGCACGGCGAGCGTTTCCTGGCGCGCCTGGTCGAGGTCACGGCGCGGATCCGCGCCGATCGTTACGACGCCGAGCCGCAGCCCTTCATGGGCGCGGTGATCTCGGCGCGCGCGGCCTCGCGCCTGGTCGAGGCGCAGGCCTCGCTGCTGGCCGCCGGCGCGCAGGCGCTGATCGCCATGGAGCAGCGCGACCCGAAGCTCGGCTTCGTCAACGCGGCGATCCTCGACGTCACGGCGGTGCGCGATCTTCCGGACACCGAATATTTCGGCCCGCTCGCGCAGGTGATCCGCTACGGCAGCTTCGACGAGGCGATCGCGCTGGCCAACGACACCGCCTACGGCCTGTCGGCCGGGCTGCTGTCCGACGACGCCGATGCCTGGGCGCATTTCCAGCGCAGCATCCGCGCCGGCATCGTCAACTGGAACCGGCCGACCAACGGCGCGTCTTCCGCCGCGCCGTTCGGCGGCGCCGGCCGCTCGGGCAACCACCGGCCCAGCGCCTATTACGCGGCCGACTACTGCGCCTACCCGATGGCCTCGGTCGAGAGCGAACGGCTGAACATGCCGGCGAGCCTCTCGCCCGGCCTCCATTTCTGAGCAGGAAACGACCATGAACGCAACGCGCAACGCCATCGAGGCGAATTTCGACGGGCTGGTCGGCCCGACCCACAACTACGCGGGGCTGTCGTTCGGCAACGTGGCCTCGCTGAGCAACGAGAAGTCGGCGGCCAACCCGAAGGCCGCCGCCAGGCAGGGGCTGCGCAAGATGAAGCAGCTCGCCGATCTCGGCTTCGCGCAGGGCGTGCTGCCGCCGCAGGAGCGCCCCTCGCTGCGCCTGCTGCGCGAGCTCGGCTTCTCGGGCAAGGACGCCGACGTGATCGCCAAGGCCGCCAAGGAAGCGCCCGAGCTGCTGGCGGCCGCCAGCTCGGCCTCGGCGATGTGGACCGCCAATGCGGCCACCGTCAGCCCCTCGGCCGATACCGGCGACGGGCGGGTCCACTTCACGCCGGCCAACCTGTGCAGCAAGCTGCATCGCGCGATCGAGCACGAATCGACGCGCCGCACGCTGTCGGCGATCTTCGCCGACGAGTCGCGCTTCATGGTGCACGACGCGCTGCCCGGCACGCCGGCGCTCGGCGACGAGGGCGCGGCCAACCACACGCGCTTGTGTGCCGAATACGGCAGCGCCGGCGTCGAGTTCTTCGTCTACGGCCGCAGCGAATACCGGCGCGGGCCCGAGCCCAAGCGCTTCCCGGCGCGCCAGACCTTCGAGGCGAGCCGCGCGGTGGCGCAGCGCCACGGCCTGGCCGAGGACGCGACCGTCTACGCCTTGCAGAACCCCGAGGTGATCGATGCGGGCGTATTCCACAACGACGTGATCGCGGTCGGCAATCGCGACACGCTGTTCTGCCACGAACTGGCCTTCGCCGAGCGCAAGTCGGTGTACGACGCGCTGAGCGCCTCGCTCGCGGCGCGCGGCGCGCATCTGAACGTGATCGAGGTGCCCGAGGCGGCGGTGAGCGTGGCCGACGCGGTCGGCTCCTACCTGTTCAACAGCCAGCTGCTGTCGCGCGCCGACGGCTCGCAGGTGCTGGTGGTGCCGCAGGAATGCCGCGAGAACGAGCGCGTGGGGCGCTATCTCGATGCGCTGGCGGCCGGCAACGGGCCGATTGGCGAGGTGCTGGTGTTCGACCTGCGCGAGAGCATGAAGAACGGCGGCGGCCCGGCCTGCCTGCGCCTGCGGGTGGTGCTGAACGAGGCCGAGCGCGCGGCGGTGCGGCCTAACGTGTGGATCGACGATGCGCTGTTCGGCTCGCTCGACGCCTGGATCGAGAAGCACTATCGCGACCGCCTCGCGCCGTCCGACCTGACCGACCCGGCCTTGCTCAATGAGTCGCGCACCGCGCTCGACGAGCTGACGCAGATCCTCAAGCTCGGTTCGCTGTATGACTTCCAGCGCTGATCGCGGCGGCGCGCCCGCCTGGCTCGACGATTTCCTCGCCTTCACGCTGGCCGGCGGGACGCCGGACGCGCGCGAGGGCGTTTGCGCCGGCGGGGCGGTGCGCTACGCCTGGCACGGCGAAGGTCTGCTGGCGCTGAGCCCGGCGGCGTTGGTGGCGGGCGCAGCGATGCCGGCCAGCCTGCTGGTATCGGCCGGTGTGCACGGCGACGAAACCGCGCCGATCGAACTGCTGTCGATGATGGTGCGCGACCTGGCGCGCGGCGCGCTGTCCTTGGCGAACCGCCTGCTGGTGGTGCTGGGCCACCCGGCGGCGATGCGCGCCGGCACGCGCTACCTCGACGACGACCTGAACCGCTTGTTCAACGGCCGCCACGCGCAGCGCGAAGGCAGCCGCGACGCACCGCGCGCGGCCGTGCTCGAGGCCGCGGCGCGCGAGTTCTTCGCCGCCGCCCCCGAGTCGCGCCAGATGCGCTGGCACCTCGACATGCACACGGCGATCCGCGCCTCGGCCTTCGAGCAGTTCGCGCTGCTGCCGCATATCGGCGAGCCGCCGGCGCGCGCCATGATCGACTGGCTGGCGCGCGCGCGGATCGCGGCGGTGCTGCTGCATACCGAGGCGGGCAATACCTATTCGCAGTTCTGCGCGAGCGCCTGCGGGGCGCTGGCCTGCACACTGGAGCTCGGCAAGGTGCGCCCGTTCGGCCAGAACGAGCTGTCGCGCTTCGCCGGCGCCGATGCGGCGGTGCGCGCGCTGATCGCGGGTGAAGTCGGCAGCGCAGCCGCGCATGCCGCCGCCGCGGCGCCCGCGTTGCCGCGCGTGTTCACCGTGATCGGCCAGCTCACCAAGCAGAGCGAGGCTTTCGAGCTGCTGGTGGCCGGCGACGTGGCGAATTTCACGCCGCTGGCGCGCGGCACCCTGGTCGCGCGCGACGGCGACTATCGCTACCTGGTCTCGCACGACGAGGAGCGCATCGTGTTCCCGAACCCGGCGGTCAAGCCGGGCCTGCGAGCCGGGCTGATGGTGGTGGAGACCACCGAGGCCACGCTGGCCGCGCTCGGCTGAAGGCGGCCCGGCGCGGTTTGGCTCGATGCGGCGCGGCCCTTCGCGCGCCGCGTCGCGCGGCAAGCCGGCCCGCTCGCGGCGGGGCGCGGCGCGCTCGGCGGTACAATCGCGCCCTTGTGGCGTTTTCCGCCGCATCACGGCTTGACCCGTGCGTAGTGTCCGGGCGCCCGTCCCACGAGGGCGCGCGCCCGTTTGTCCAAGAACCGATCTGTATCTCGAGGAGAACCTTCCGATGAAGTTGAACTGGCGAAAGATGGCCGCGGGCGCGGTGGCGACGGCCGCCGCGATGTCCACCCTGTCCGGCGCGAGCGCCGCGGACCTGAAGCAGATCCGCTTCGGCGTCGAGGCCTCGTATGCGCCGTTCGAGTACAAGCTGCCCGACGGCAAGCTCGCCGGTTTCGACATCGATGTCGGCAATGCCGTGTGCGCGAAGCTGAAGGTCAAGTGCGTGTGGGTCGAGAACGACTTCGACGGCCTGATCCCGGCGCTGCAGGCCCGCAAGTTCGACGCGATCAACTCGGACATGACGATCACCGACCAGCGCAAGAAGGCGGTCGCGTTCACCGATCCGATCTACTCGATCCCGAACCAGCTGATCGCGAAGAAGGGTAGCGGCCTGCTGCCCACGCCCGCCTCGCTCAAGGGCAAGCGCGTCGGCGTGCTGCAGGGCACGATCCAGGAGTCCTACGCCAAGGCGCGCTGGGCCCCGGCCGGCGTCGAGGTGGTGCCCTACCAGACCCAGGACCTGGCCTACGAGGACCTGAAGTCGGGCCGCCTGGACGCCACCTTCCAGGATTCGGAAGCGGCCGCCAAGGGCTTCCTGGCCAAGCCGCAGGCCGCCGGCTTCGCGTTCGCGGGCCCGCAGGTGGTCGATGCCGAGATCCTCGGCTCGGGCGTCGGTTTCGGCCTGCGCAAGAACGACACCGACCTGCGCAACGCCATCAACGGCGCGCTGAAGGACCTGAAGGCCGACGGCACGATCGACAACCTGGCGAAGAAGTATTTCAGCGTGCCGGTGGTGCTGAAGTAAGCCGCCGCAGCCGGCGACAAGAAAAAACCGGCCGCTCCCGTCAGGGGGCGGCCGGTTTTTTTGTCCGTCGCGGGCGGCGGGCGCGGCTCAGTGCGCCTCGCCGTCCCGCAGCGAGAAGAAGCGGCTCAGCTCGGCGCCGATATTGTTGAGCACCGCCATCTCGCGATGGGCGATGCGCTGGGTGCGCTGCGGGCCCGACCAATCGCCGTAGAGCAGGGCCGCGCAGTGATCGCCGCTGCGCACCGGCAGCAGCACGAAGCCGTGCACGTCGGGCAGCGCGTCGCGGTACCAGGCGGGCAGGCGGCGGCGCATCTTCGGCTCGTGCGCGTCCTCGATGAAGATCCCGACCGAATTCGAGATCGCCAGGTGGAACACGTCGGGCTCGAAGGTCTCGTGAAAGCGCATGCGCGGCAGCGCGGCCTCCACGCCGAAACCGAAACCCAGCCTGGCCGAAAACACCCCGTCGGCATCGCGCACGAACATGATGGTGCGCGACAGCGCGAGGCCCGCCAGCACGCTTTCGGAGGCCAGCGCCAGCACGTGTTCCTGCTGGTTCTCGGTGGGCAGCGCGCGCAGGTCGGCCAGCCCGGTGTCGAGCGTGGCCTGCGGCTCGGCGGCCGCGCGTTCGAGCGCCGCCGCGTTGGCGCGCAGCGCCACGATCTCGCGCAGCACCGTGTCGCTGGCCTCGTCGTGGGCCAGCTCGCGGGCGATACGCACCAACTCGTCGGGCTCGATCTCGAGCGTGGCGGCGAAGCGCTGGGCCAGCGCCAGCAGGCGCGTGTCGCGCTGGCCGGCGCTCAGGCCCGGGGTGGTCATCACCGCAGCCACCTCGGTCGAGCAGTCGCTGACCGCGCGCAGCCACTGGATGCTTTCCGCGCTGGTTTCGTCGGCCGGGTCGAACGGCGCGATGCTGGCGCGGATCGACTCGGGCAGGCGCCAGCGCAGCGCGGCCTCCCGGCCGATCTCGTCGAAGCCCACGCCCAGCACGTCGACGCAGGCGGCGGCGTCGTTGCCGCCGAGTTCGGCCGCGCGGCGGCGGATCGCGTCCCACTCGCTGTCCAGGTAGAACACCACCAGCAGCTTGCCGACCTGGCGCATCAGGGTGCAGACGATCGCCTCCTCGCCGGCGCGCAGCTCCGCATCCTCGGTCAGGCTGCGCGCCACGCAGCCCGAGAGCAGCGCGCGGTTCAGCTCCAGCTTGGCGTCGATGCGCTGCGAGGCGCCCTGGTGGAAGTGGTCGACCAGCTTCAGGCCGACCACCAGGTGGCCGACCGCGTCCATGCCCAGCACCATCAGGGCGCGGGTCACAGTGGTGATGTTGCCGCCGAACGCGATGTACATCGCCGAGTTGGCGAGCCGGATCACCTTCTGCGTGAGCGCGAAGTCGGACAGCACCACGCCCACCAGCGCGGTGAAGTCGAGGTTGTCGTTGTCGATCGCGGCCATGGTCGCGCGCAGCGAATCCGACAGCATCGGAAAATCGCCGCGGTCGTTCATGCGCGCCCACAGCTTGTCGAGCAGCGCCGCTTTCGGCAGGTGTTCGGTGTATGTCGTCATACGGTTAATGGCTCGGTGCCGGCCCTCAGGCCGTTTCGCGCAGGTGAAGCAGACGAGCCTCGAAACGCTGGGCGAGTTCGTCGGATGGTAGCGCACGACACACGAGCCAGCCCTGGATATGGTCGCAACCCATTTCCGTCAGCAGTGCGCGCTGGGCCTCGGTTTCGACGCCTTCGGCGACGAGTTCGAGGTCGAGCGTCTGCGCAAGTCCGACGACGGCCGACACGATCGCGCGATCATTGCGCGACGTCAACAAATTTTCGACGAAACTGCGGTCGATCTTCAGGCGGGCAAGCGGAAAACGTTGCAGGTAGGCGAGGCTGGAGTAGCCGGTGCCGAAGTCGTCGACGGCAAAACGAATCCCCAGCGCGGCCACCTCCTCGAGCAGGGCCTTGGCGCCGACCGGGTCGTGCATCAGCAGGCTCTCGGTGATCTCCAGCACGATGCGCTGCGGGCTGATGCCGGTCAGCGCGATCGCCTCGCGCACGCCCTGCACGAAGCGCGGGTCGCGGAACTGCTGCGGCGAGACGTTGACGGCCACGTATTCGAGCACGATGCCCTGGTCGTCCCAGGACACCAGCTGCATGCAGGCGGCCTTCAGCACCCAGTTGCCGAGGTAATGAATCAGGCCGATTGATTCCGCCAGCGGGATGAAGGTGGCGGGCGGCACCAGCCCGTGCACCGGGTGGTGCCAGCGGATCAGCGCCTCCACGCCGGCCACCGCGCCGCTGCGGCTTTCCGTGATCGGCTGGAAGTGCAGCGAGAATTCGCCGTTGCGCACGCCGTCGTAGAGATCGGATTCGAGCTTGAGCCGCTCGGCGTCGGTCGGATCGGCCGCGCTCTGGTGGAAGGCCAGGGTATTGCCGCCGAGCGCCTTGGCCTGCGTCAGCGCGTGGTCGGCGCGGCGCAGCAGCGGGCTGTGATGATGCGGGCGGGTGGCGGCCGGGCGCTCGTCCGGGTACAGCGCGATGCCGATGCTGGCCGACAGGTGCACCGACTGGCCGTCGTAGCGGTAGGGCGGCTGGATCGCCGCCTGCAGGCGCCGCGCCAGCGTCTGGGCGCGCTCGCGCGCGGCCTCGCGATCGGGCGCGTTGAACACGATCGCGAACTTGTCGCTGGCCACCCGGGCCAGCCGCTCCTCGTCGGCGATCGCGCCGCGCAGGCGCTGGGCGGTGTCGCGCAGCAGCATGTCGCCGGCGTCGTAGCCGAGCCCGCGATTGATGCGCTGGTAGTCGTCCAGGTCGAGCAGCAGCAGCGCCGCGCAGCGGCCGTCCTCGTCGGCCGCGCGCTGCGCCTCCATCAGCCCGGGGATCAGCGCCGACAGGTTGTCGAGCCCCGTCATCGGGTCGTGGTGCATCTCGTAGGTGAGGCGCGCCTCCAGCGCGCGCCAGGCCGACACGTCGAAGGCGGCGATCGCGTAGCCGTCGACGCCGGCGTGATGGCTGCGCACCGCGCGCAGTTCCACGTCGAGCGGATAGGTCAGCGACTTGACGATGCAGACCGTGGCCTTCTCGATATGGCCGGTCTGGCTCGCGCGGGCGAGCAAGGCCTCGAGCGTCGCGGTATCCTGCTCGGGGATCAGGTCGCGCAGGGTCAGCGTGCGCAGGTAGTCGCGGTGATAGCCGATGAAACGCAGGCTGGCTTCCGAGACGTAGAGGAAGCGCAGGTCGCGGTCGACGTGGGCAAGAAAATCGACCGCGCCGACGGTCTGTTCGAGCCAGTGGCGGACGGTATCATCGTCGCGTGGCGCGCTGGCCCGGGCTGGCATCAAGGCGCCGCCGGACCAGGCGAGTCGGCGCAGCGCGCGTAGGGCGTGACGCCAGGTGCGCTTGTGCGGCGACGTGTTCCTGTTGGCTTCCATGTTTCTCGCTGGCTGGTGAGGCTGGAACCGTTGGTTCGGTTGCAATAACGGCTATCGGCTCCGATTCTTTAGCCAGTGGTGCGGTACTGGTATGCAAATCGCTTGATTTGGCTGGCGATTCGTTCGACAGGCGAACGAGCGGGGGCGGGACACTCTCGGACTTTATTGAAAACGAGGAACAAAATGAAGCGGAAAATTCTGTCGACCCTGGCCGTGGCGGCGCTGGCCATGCACGCGCTGGCCGCGCAGGCGGTGCTGAAGGCGGGCGACGCGGCGCCCGATTTCACCACGCAGGCCTCGATCGGCGGCAAGACCTACGACTATTCGCTGGCCGACCAGTTGAAGAAGGGCCCGGTGGTGCTGTACTTCTACCCGGCCGCCTTCACCACCGGCTGCACCATCGAGGCCCATGCCTTCGCGGATGCGGTGGACGACTACAAGAAGTACGGCGCGACCGTGATCGGCGTGTCGGCCGACAAGATCGACACGCTGACCAAGTTCTCGGTCAGCGAGTGCCGCAGCAAATTCCCGGTGGCCGCCGACCCGGACGCGAAGATCATCCGCGAGTACGACGCCAAGCTGCCGGCCGTGGAGCGCGCCAACCGCGTGTCCTACGTGATTTCGCCCGAAGGCAAGGTGCTCTACGAGTACACCAGCATGTCGCCGGACAAGCACGTGGAGAACACCATGAACGCGGTCAAGGCCTGGGCGGCTGCCCACAAGACGCAGTAAGCGCGGCCGCGAGCCGGACGAAAAAAAGCGCCCCTCGGGCGCTTTTTTCATGGCGGGCAGGCCACGCGCTTCAGGCGCGCAAGGCCTGCTCGATCGGGCTGCCGCCGCCGATGAAGCCGATGATCTTGCGCGAGATGCCGAGCTTGATCGCCTCGACGGCGGCCCAGGCGACGTCCTGGCGCGCCACCGGCGTGGCGTCTTCCTGCCAGCGGTCGGTCAGCGCGATCTTGCCGACGCCGGGCTGGTCCGACAGCGGGCCGGGGCGCAGGATCACGTAGTCGACGCCGGAGGCGATCACGCGATCGTCGCCCTCGCGCTTCATGCGCGAGTAATGGGCCAGCTCGGCCGGGCCGCGCTCGGGTTGGTAGGCGCTCAGCGAGCTGATCACCACCAGTTTCTGCAGGTTGGCGGCCTTGGCGTATTCGGCGGCGCGGCCGACCGCGTCGCGGTCGATCGCGGCTTCCTGGGCCTCGCCTTCCGATTCGGCCGAGCCCGCCGCGTAGATCGCATGGCTGATGCCGCGGAACGCGGCCGAGAAATCGCCGTTCAGGTCGGCCACCACCGGATTCGCGCCGGGCAGGGCGAAGCCGGGCCGGCGCGCGAGCGCCGTCAGTTCGAAATCCCGCTGCTTGAGCAGCAGGTCCGCGAGCGCATGGCCGGTCCGGCCGGTCGCGCCGATCAGCAATACCTTCATCGACATGGAACCGCTCCTTCGTGACGCCGCATCCTCGCCGGCCGCGCCGGGCGACGCAGGATCCACCAGTGTATGCCGAATCCGTCCCCGCACGCAGGCGTGGGCGGTGGCGCCCGGCCGGATGGCCGAGGGCGGCGGATCGATCGATATCTTACAGAATGCCGACGGGAAAGCGACGGCGAGTAGCCGGCGGCGCGGCGGCCAGGAACAGGCGCAGCACGGCGGCCTCGTCGGCCTCGCGCGCGAGCGCGCGCATCGTCAGCGCCTCCGCTGCGAGCGGCGCCGCGGCGCGGGCGGTTTCCCGTTGCCTCATCGCGGCGCGCGCCTCATTCGCTCGCGCCGGCCGGCCGCGGCGGCGGCATGCGGCGCGCGCGGCGCCGCTCGGCGGCCACGCGGATGCGGTCCATGTACAGATAGACCACCGGCGTGGTGTAGAGCGTCAGCACCTGCGAGACGATCAGCCCGCCGACGATTGCGATGCCCAGCGGCGCGCGCAGCTCGGCGCCGTCGCCGTGCCCGAAGGCCAGCGGCAGCGCGCCGAGCATGGCGGCCATGGTGGTCATCATGATCGGCCGGAAGCGCAGCCGGCAGGCCTCGTGGATCGCGTCGAACGAGGAACGGCCCTGGCGGGTGGCCTCGATCGCGAAGTCCACCATCATGATCGCGTTCTTCTTGACGATGCCGATCAGCAGGATCACGCCGATCAGGCCGATGATGCCGAACTCGGTCTTGAACAGCAGCAGGCCGAGCAGGGCGCCCACCCCGGCCGAGGGCAGGGTGGAGAGGATCGTCACCGGGTGGATGTAGCTCTCGTAGAGCATGCCCAGCACGATGTAGATCGCCGCGATGGCCGCCGCGATCAGCAGCAGCTGGTCCTGCAGCGCCTTCTGGAAGGCCTGCGCGGTGCCCTGGAAGCTGCCGGTGATGGTGGGCGGCATGCCGAGCTCGGCCATGGTCTGGTAGATCACCCGGGTGGCGTCCGACAGCGCCACGCCCGGCGGCAGGTTGAAGGAGATGGTGGTGGCCACGAACAAACCTTGGTGGCTGACCGATAGCGGCGTGGTGGCCGGCCCGAAGCTGGCGATCGTCGAGAGCGGCACCATGGTCGACTTCGAGGTCGAGACCGCCGCGCCCGAGGAGGCGCTCGACTTGCCGGTCGCCGCGATCGAGTTGAGCGCCGCGTTGCGCGCCGAATCGGAGGCGATCGCCGCCGCGCTGCTGGTGCTGGTGCCGGCCGTGCCGGTGCCCGCCGCGCTGCCCGCCACGAAGGTGCCGGCGGTGGCGTTGGTGGAGGACGAGCCGCTGGCCGAGCCGCCGGTGGTGCTGATCCAGATCTGCTTGAGCATCTCGGGGTCCTGCCAATACTGCGGCGCGACCTCCATCACCACGTGGTACTGGTTCAGCGGGTTGTAGATGGTCGAGACCTGGCGCTGGCCGAAGGCGTCGTACAGCGTGTTGTCGATCTCGGCGGGCTGGATGTTCAGGCGCGCGGCGGTGGCGCGGTCGATGTTGACCATCGCCTCCAGGCCGCCCTGCTGCTGGTCGGAGTTGACGTCGGCCAACTGCGGCTTGCCCTGCAGCGCCTCGGTCAGCTTCGGCCCCCACTGGTAGAGCTCGGCGGTGGAGTCGCCGAACAGCGTGAACTGGTATTGCGCGTTCGACTGCCTGCCGCCCACGCGCAGGTCCTGGGCGGCCTGCAGGAAGGTGCGCGCGCCGGCCACGCGCGCCAGGCGCGGGCGCAGCTGGGCGATCACCTGGTCGGCCGAGAGCTTGCGGCCCGGCTTGTCCTTGAGGGTGATGAACATGAAGCCGGCATTGGTCGCGCGTCCGCCGCTGAAGCCGGCCACGGTGGCCACGTTCGGGTCCGATTGCACGATCTTCATCATCTCGGTGAACTTGAGCTTCATCGCCTGGAACGAGGTGGACTGGTCGGCCTGGATGCCGCCGATCAGCATGCCGGTGTCCTGCTGCGGGAAGAAGCCCTTGGGGATCTTCACGTAGAGCAGCACGTTCAGCGCGACGGTGGCCACCAGCGACAGGATGATGAGGCGTGGATGGCGCAGCGCCCACACCACGGTGACGTCGTAGCCGTGCTGCAGGCGCGCGAAGCCGCGCTCGAGCCAGCGTCCCACGCGTCCTTCCTCGCGCTTGGGATCGTGCTCGGGCAGCAGGCGCGCGCACATCATCGGCGTGAGCGTGAGCGAGACGAACAGCGAGACGAAGATCGCCAGCGACAGCGTCAGCGCGAACTCGCGGAACAGCCGCCCGACGATGCCGCTCATCAGCAGGATCGGCAGGAACACGGCCACCAGCGACAGGCTGATCGACAGCACCGTGAAGCCCACCTCGCGCGCGCCCTCGAAGGCGGCCTGCAGGCGCGGCTTGCCGCTCTCGATATGGCGCGAGATGTTCTCCAGCACCACGATCGCGTCGTCGACCACGAAGCCGGTGGCGACGATCAAGGCCATCAGCGAGAGGTTGTCGAGCGAGAAGCCGAGCAGGTACATCGCGCCGAAGGTGCCGATGATCGAGATCGGCACCGCCACGCTCGGGATCAGGGTGGCGCGCCAGTTGCGCAGGAACAGGAACACCACCATCACCACCAGGCCCACCGCGATCAGCAGGGTGTGCTCGGTATCGGTCAGCGAGGCGCGGATGGTGCGCGAGCGGTCCAGCACCGGCGCCACGTCGACGTCGGCCGGCATGCCGGCGGTGAGCTGCGGCAGCGAGGCCTTGACGCGATCCACCGCGTCGATGATGTTGGCGCCCGGCGAGCGGTAGAGGATCACCAGCACCGCCTTCTTGCCGTTGGCCAGGCCCACGTTGCGCAGGTCCTCGACCGAGTCGACCACGCTGCCCACGTCGTCGAGCCGCACCGCCGCGTTGTTGCGGTAGGCGATCACCAGGTCGCGGTACTGCGAAGCCTGCGAGGCCTGGTCGTTGGTATAGAGCTGGTAGTGGGTGGGCCCGTATTCGATCGCGCCCTTCGGGCTGTTGGCGTTGGCCGAGGCGAGCGCGGCGCGCACGTCCTCCAGGCCGATGCCGTAGTGGAACAGCGCGTGCGGCTCGAGCTCGATGCGCACCGCCGGGTTGGCCGAGCCCGACACGTCCACCTCGCCGATCCCCTCGATCTGCGAGAGCGCCTGCTGCAGCACGGTGGAGGCCGCGTCGTACAGGCGCGCCGGCGAGGCCGTGTCGGAGGTGACGGCCAGCACCATGATCGGCGAGTCGGCCGGGTTGACCTTCTTGTAGGTCGGGTTGCTCTTGAGGCTGGCGGGCAGGTCGGCGCGCGCCGCGTTGATGGCGGCCTGCACGTCGCGCGCGGCGCCGTCGATGTCGCGGTCCAGCCCGAACTGCAGGATGATGCGCGCGCTGCCCACCGAGCTGGTCGAGGTCATCTCGGTGACGTCGGCGATCGAGCCCAGGTGCCGCTCCAGCGGGCTGGTCACGCTGGTGGCGACCGTGTCGGGGCTGGCCCCGGGCAGCGAGGCCGACACCGAGATGGTCGGGAAGTCCACCTGCGGCAGCGGCGAGACCGGCAGCCTGACGAAGGCGAACAGGCCCGAGAGCGCGATCCCGAGCGCGAGCAGGGTGGTCGCGATCGGGCGCTCGATGAACAGGCGCGACAGGTTCATTTACGCGCCCGTTCCGTTGCCGCCGGCGGCCGGCCGGCGCCGTTCGAAGGCTTGCCGCACGCGGCGCGCCAGCGAATCGAAGCCGAGGTAGATCACCGGCGTGGTGAACAGCGTCAGCACCTGCGAGACGATCAGGCCGCCGGCGATCGCGATCCCCAGCGGCTGGCGCAGCTCCGAGCCCGCGCCCGAGCCGACGATCAGCGGCACCGCGCCGAGCAGGGCGGCCAGGGTGGTCATCAGGATCGGCCGGAAGCGCAGCAGGCAGGCCTGGTAGATCGCCTCGCGCGGCGACTTGCCTTCGTTGCGCTCGGCCTCGAGCGCGAAGTCGATCATCATGATCGCGTTCTTCTTGACGATGCCGATCAGGAGCACGATGCCGATGATGCCGATGATGTCGAGGTCGTGGCCGGTGATCATCAGCGCGAGCAGCGCGCCCACCCCGGCCGAGGGCAGGGTGGAGAGGATCGTGATCGGGTGGATGTAGCTCTCGTAGAGCACGCCCAGCACGATGTACATGGTCACGATCGCGGCCAGGATCAGGAACAGCTGGTTCGACAGCGAGGACTGGAAGGCCAGCGCCGCGCCCTGGAAGCGGGTCTGGAACGAGGCCGGCAGCCCGATCGCCTTCTCGGCGGCGGTGATGGCATTGACGCCCTCGCCCAGCGAGGCGCCCGGCGCGAGGTTGAAGGACACCGTGGCGGCCGGGAACTGGCCGAGGTGGGTGACCAGCAGCGGCGCGGGGCGTTCGTGGAACTTGGCGATCGAGGACAGCGGCACCTGGCCGCCGCCCGAGGCCGGCAGGTAGATGCTGTTGAGCGATTCCACGTAGTGCTGCATCTGCGGCTCGGCTTCCAGGATCACGCGGTACTGGTTCGACTGCGTGAAGATGGTCGAGACGATGCGCTGGCCGAAGGCGTCGTAGAGCGCGTTGTCGACGGTGGCCGGCGTGATGCCGAAGCGCGCCGCGGTGGCGCGGTCGATCTCGACATAGACCGACTTGCCGTTGGCCTGCAGGTCGGTGGCCACGTCGGCCAGCGAGGGCTCCTTCTGCAACTGCTGCATCAGCTTGGGCACCCAGGTGGCGAAGTCGTCGGGGTTCGGGCTGGTCAGCAGGAACTGGTACTGGGTCGGGCTGACCGTCGAGTCGATGGTCAGATCCTGCACCGGCTGCATGTAGAGCTGGATGCCGGGCAGGTTCGCCACCTGCTTTTGCAGGTCGCGGATGATCTGCGTGGCCGATTCGCTGCGATCGTCGCGGTTCTTCAGGTTGATCAGCATGCGCCCGCTGTTGAGCGTGATGTTCGAGCCGTCCACGCCGATGAAGGAGGTCAGGCCGTCGACGTTCGGGTTCTTCAGGACCTCGGCGGCCAGCGCCTGCTGCCGCTCGGCCATCGAGCCGTAGGAGACCGCCTGCGGCGCCTGGGTGATGGCCTGGATCACGCCGGTGTCCTGCACCGGGAAGAAGCCCTTGGGCACGTACACGTAGAGCAGGGCGGTCAGCGCCAGGGTCAGCAGGGCCACCACCAGGGTCGAGCGCTCGCGCTCCAGCACCCAGCGCAGCGCCGTGCCGTAGCGCGCGATCACCTTGTCGATCACCACGTGCACGCGCGTCTCGAAGCGGTGCTCGCCCTTGGGCGGGGTGTGGCGCAGCAGCTTGGCGCACATCATCGGCACCAGGGTCAGCGAGACCACCGCCGAGATCACGATGGTCACCGCCAGGGTGATCGCGAACTCGTGGAACAGCCGGCCCACCACGTCGCCCATGAACAGCAGCGGGATCAGCACCGCGATCAGCGAGACCGTCAGCGAGATGATGGTGAAGCCGATCTGTTTCGAGCCCTTGAGCGCGGCCTCCAGCGGCCCATCGCCTTCCTCCACGTAGCGGGCGATGTTCTCGATCATCACGATCGCGTCGTCGACCACGAAGCCGGTGGCGATGGTCAGCGCCATCAGCGAGAGGTTGTTCAGCGAGAAGCCGGCCAGGTACATCACCGCCAGCGTGCCGATCAGCGAGAGCGGCACCGACAGGCTCGGGATGATGGTCGCGTAGATGTTGGCCAGGAACAGGTACATCACCAGCACCACCAGCACCACCGCCAGCGCCAGCTCGAACTGCACGTCGCGTACCGCGGCGCGGATCATGGTGGTGCGGTCGGTGACGATCTGCACGTCGAGCGCGGCCGGCAGCGTCTCCTGCAGCTTGGGCAGGATCGCCTTGATCGCGTCGACGGTCTGGATCACGTTGGCGCCCGGCTGGCGCTGCACGTTGACGATGATCGCGGGCTCGGAATCGACCCAGGCGCCGAGCTTGGTGTTCTCGGTGCCGGCGATCACCTTGGCCACGTCGGTCAGCATCACCGGGCGGCCGTTCTTGTAGGCCACCACCGCGTCGTTGTACTGGTCGGCGCTGGTCAGCTGGTCGTTGGCGTTGATCGTGTAGGCGCGCGTCGGGCCGTCGAAGTTGCCCTTCGGCGTGTTGACGTTGAGGTTCGAGATGGTGGTGCGCAGGTCGTCCAGGTTCAGGCCGTATTGCGCCAGCGCCAGCGGGTTGGCCTGGATCCGCACCGCCGGCCGGTTGCCGCCCGACAGGCTCACCAGGCCCACGCCCGAGACCTGCGAGATCTTCATCGCCAGGCGCGTGTCGGTCAGGTCCTGCACCTGCGAGAGCGGCAGGGTCTTGGAGGTGATCGCCAGCGTCAGGATCGGCGCGTCGGCCGGGTTGACCTTGGCGTAGATCGGCGGCGCGGGCAGGTCCGAGGGCAGCAGGTTGCCGGCCGCGTTGATGGCGGCCTGCACTTCCTGCTCGGCGATGTCCAGCGGCAGGTCCAGGCTGAACTGCAGGGTGATCACCGAGGCGCCGGCCGAGCTCTGCGAGGACATCTGGTTCAGCGAGGGCATCTGGCCGAACTGGCGCTCCAGCGGCGCGGTCACCGAGGAGGTCATCACCTCGGGGCTCGCGCCGGGGTAGAAGGTCTGCACCTGGATGGTCGGGTAGTCGACCTCGGGCAGCGCGGCCAGCGGCAGGAAGCGCAGCGAGACCAGGCCGGCCAGCATGATGGCCGCCATCAGCAAGGCGGTGCCGACCGGGCGAAGAATGAATAGACGTGACGGATTCATCGATCAGGCGTCGTCATTGCGCGGCGGATTGGGACGCGCCGTGATGGCGATGGCCGTGCGCGCCCGAGGCGCCCGAGGCGGCATGCGCGGCCGAGGCCCCCGAGGCACCGCTGGTGCCCTTCGGATGCTCGGCCGGGATGGTGATCTTGGCGCCCTCGCGCAGCCGGTCGACGCCGTCGGTGACCACCCGCTCGCCCACCTGCACGCCCTCGGCGATGCTGGTGCGCTCGCCGTCCACCGGGCCCGGCTTGACCTTGCGCACCGTGACCGTGTTGTCGGGCTTGACGATATAGACGAACTGGCCGATCGAGCCGGTCTGCACCGCGGCGGTCGGCACGATCACCGCGTCCTTCAGCGTGTCCACCAGCAGGCGCGTGTTGACGAACTGATTCGGGAACAGCAGGTTGTTCTTGTTGGCGAAGGTCGCGCGCAGCTTGACGGTGCCGGTGGTGGTGTCGATCTGGTTGTCGAAGGTTTCCAGCGAGCCGGCTTCGAGCGGCACCGTGTTGTTGCGGTTGTAGGCCGTCACCGACAGCGACTGGCCGGCATTGACCTGCTTCAGGATCGGCGGGAGGTTGTCCTCCGAGGTGGTGAAGATCACGCTCATCGGCTGCAGCTGGGTGATCACCACCAGGCCGTTGGTGTCGCCCGGCGTCACGTAGTTGCCGGCATCCACCTGGCGCAGGCCGACGCGGCCCGAGACGGGCGCGGTCACGCGCGCGTAGGTCAGGTTCAGCTTGGCCGAGTCGATCGAGGCCTGGTCAGTCTTCACGGTACCTTCGTACTGCTTGACCAGCGAGGCCTGCGTGTCGGCCTGCTGGCCCGAGATCGAGTCCTGCGCGAGCAGCGTCTGGTAGCGCTTGAGGTCCAGGCGCGCGGTGGCCAGCAGCGCCTGGTCGCGCGCCAGCGTGCCTTCGGCGGTCTCGAGCGCGACCTGGTAGGGGCGCGGGTCGATCTGCACCAGCACGTCGCCCTTCTTGACCATCTGCCCTTCGGTGAAGTTGACCGACTGCAGGTAGCCCGACAGTTGCGTCTTCACCGTCACGGTGGCCAGCGGCGTGACCGTGCCGAGCGCGGACAGCACGATCGGCATCTCGCCGCGCGAGGCGGTGGCCACCTGCACCGGCTGCGGCTGGTTGGCGAAGTCGGCCGGGCCGCCGTGGCGGCGTCCGCCGCCCTGGCCGGCCTGCTGGCCGTTGGCCGGCGCCTCGTTCTTCTTCCACGGATGCCACCACAGCAGCGCGCCCCCGATCACGACGAGCGCGGCCACGCCGATCGCGATCGGCCGGCGGCGCTTGCGCGGCGCCGGATCCTGCGGCGGAGGGGCGGGGGAGCGAGGCGTTTGCGATTCCTGATTGTTCATGTTCGATCTGGCTGACGCTGGCGTGAGCGGGCGTGGGAGGCGTCGTGCGCGGGTGCGCCAGGCAGGCGCGCCACGTCGGACGGCGAAAGAGCGGAGCGTCGGGCGGGCAGCGCCCCGGCGCGAGGTTGCATGATGCTACGTTGCGAGCCGGCCTATCGTCCAGAGGACTTTCTTTCAACGGTTTACTGGGGTAACCACATGTTTTTTTGTCGTGACGATCGGGTGACGCGAGCTTGACGATTGGCTGACGGCGGGCGCGGGCCGGCCGGCCCCGCTGCCGGCGGGGCGCGCACCGACATGGCGCCGACGCGGCGGCCCCATACGATGTCGTGTCGCGCCAGGCGAAGCGGGCGGCGCCGGCCAGCCCGCCGGCGCCGCCCGCTCATTTCGATTTGGTCGTGCCGAGCCGTGCTCCGGCAAGATGGCGGTCGCCGTCGGCCGGGCCGGCTGGCGGCCGTGGCGGGGCTTCAGCCGCGCCGCGTCGGCACCGCGCCGCCGATCTCGCGCGTGATCTTGGCGATGCATTCGTGCATGGCGGGCACCGCTGTTTCGAGCAGCCACTCGGGCGGGTACTGCTGGGCGGCGCCGCCGCAATTGACGGCGTAGCGCTGGCCCGAGGGGCCGACGAAACCGGCCGCGATGGCGTTGAGCCCGTCGCGCCATTCGCCGATCGCCAGCGAGTAGCCGTTGCGCAGCGTGTCGTCGAGGGCCGAGTTCAGGCGGGCCACCACCAGCGGCCAGTCGTCGCCGTGGGCGGCCTGCAGGGCGCCGAGCAGCTCGCGCCGCTCGCCTTCCTCGAGCGCGGCCAGGTAGGCACGGCCCACCGCGGTGCGGGCGATGTCCATCCGCGAGCCGATCTCGAGCCGCGTGACGAGCACCGCCGAGCGCGGCCGGATCACGTCGATCGCGACCATGTCGAGCCGGTCGCGCACGGCGAGATGGACCGACAGCGAGGTGCGCTCGGCCAGCTCGATCAGGAACGGCCGCGAGCGCGCGCGGATGTCGAAGTTGCGCAGGAAGCCGTTGCTCAGCTCGAGCACCGACGCGGTCAGCACGAAGCGCTCGCTGTCGGGCAGCCGGAACAGGAAACCGGCGCTCACCAGGGTGGCGGTGATGCGCGAGACGGTCGGCTTGGGGATACCTGTTAATTCTGTCAGTTCGCGGTTGCTGACGGGAGCATCGGCGGCAGCGATCCGGCGCAGCACCGCGAGCCCCCGGGCGAGCGCCGAGATCTCGTCGGTGGAGGATTCCCGATCGCGCGCGGCAGCGGCTGCGTTATTCAATATCGACACGGAACACTCTCTTTTTTCCGAAACAAAATTTCAAAATTTCCGAAATAGTACGACAAATGCCGAGCCATGCACATTTGATGAGCAACATCTCATGTCGTGAGATATTGCCGAATGGCCCCTGTTTTCCAAGGTTAAATCCGGCCGGCATGTCGCAAAATTCGCAACGGGACTGTATTTTTCGCTTGACTTGTCCTCGGGAAACGGAAAAAATGTACCTGAATTTCGAAACAACGTTTCGCCAGATTTACCGATAACGTGGTTTCGATGCAGTCTCTCAGGTTCTAGCACGGCCCTCGGAATGGCTAGAACTTTTTTAGCGCCACGGTCCCCCGTGGCGCTTTTTTTTTGCCCCGATCGTCGGAAGCTGATTTCCCAAATGTTGGGATTTTCGACCGAAACGAGCTTGCCGGGGCGCGCCTGGCCCGCGGGGCAAAAGCGCAGCTTACACCGTGGCCACGGCCGCGGGCCGTGCCTGGCGCGCACACAAAGCCGACAAAAAGAAAAAAGCGCGCTGTCGGGATCGACAGCGCGCGGCAACGGCCGGGAAGGCCGCGACGGATGAAACGATGTTTCAGGATTGTGAACAGGACGGTCGGTCAGCGAGCCGGCTGCCCTGCTCGCGCCCTCAAGCCTTGCCGAGCTGGATGCCGGTCGCCTCGGCCGTCAGGTAACCGACGCTGGCGCCGAAACGATCCTTGTAATTGCTTCGCACCAGCGGGTCCAGGGTGGCCTTCACCTTGTCGTGCAGCGGCGATTCCCAATCGCCCACGTGCTGGAAGTTGCTCATGATGTAGGTCCAGCCGTTGATCTCGTCGACCGCGTGCAGGCCCGTCGATTCCGCCCCGGACGGGCAGGACAGCACGCGCGAGAGGGTCTTGGTGTCGACGTTGTAGGCCCACAGGAAGTTGTTCACGTGCATCCCGGAATCCTCGCCGATGAACAGCGTGCGCAGCTTCTGCGAGAACTTCAGGTTGTCCGGGTTGGCGATCTTGTCGGCATTGGCGGTATTGCCGAGCGCGTCGGCGGCGGCCAGGTCCTCGCCGACCAGCGCGGCCGGCGCGCTCATGTCGACCGGCACCCATTCGCTGTCGATCGCGGTGCCCGCGCTGTCGCGCTGGCCGCCCTTCAGGTTCAGCGCATAGACGGCGCCCGCCGAGATCTTCCGGTCCACCGCCACGTCGCGCGAGAGCGCGTTGCCCTTGACCATCGAGGTCTCGACGCGCGACATCGCCGTGTAGACCACCTTGTCCTTCGCGTCGACCGTGGTGCCCTCCAGCTTGGTGAAGCCCATGCTGCCGCCGATCAGCGCGGCGTAGCGGTGCGTCTCCAGGAAGGCCGCGGCCTTCTCCATGCCCGGCTTGATGCGCATCCAGTTGAACTTGCCGCCGAAGTGGATCTTCGTGTACGAGGCGTCGTTCGGATCGGCGGTGGCCAGGTCCATGATGTCGGCGGCCTTCAGCGTATTGGCGAGCGCCTCGATCTCGTCGCTGCCGGCGTGGCCGATGCGGATCCAGCTCAGCGTGGCCGCGCCGGCGCCGGCCGAGCTGGTCTGGTTCCACTTCGCCACGTAGAGTGTGCCGGCCGAGAGGTCGGCCGCCTTGTCGGCGATGAACATGAACAGGCCGCCGTTGGTGGCGTCGTCGCCCATCATCACGGTGCGCTGGTCCGGCATCACCTGGATCAGCTCGTGCGAGATCCGGCCCAGGCAGTAATGCTTCCTGATGCTGCCGGTGCCGTCGGGGTTGACCGTCACCTCGGGCAGGTGGCCGTAGTGATAGGGATTGGCCGCCGTGGGGCTGCCGAAGGTGTTCTGGCTGTAGGCGAGGAACTGCTTGTCGGTGGCGGCGAGGGTCGCGTCCGGCTCGTATTCCTCGCTCGACAGATGGGTGTTCCAGGGCGACAGGCTCGCGCCGCAGGTGATCCACAGGCCATGCGCCTTCGAGGTGTCGACGTTGTGGTACTTGACCAGCGTGAGCGCGCCGGTGGCCGGGTCCTGGTCGAGCGTCAGCACCGCGATCGGCGAGGGCAGCTGGCCGTAGGTCGAGTCGCCGTTCTGGTTGCGCGTGGTGTATTCGAACTGCACCACCGCGAACACCGGCTTGCCCTTCACGCCCGGCACCTTGGCGTTGGCCAGCGTGAGCAGCGAGCTGCCGTCCGGGCAGTCCGAGTAGAACTGGCGCTCGCTGCCGGCCTTCGAGCTGTCGACGATCGGGCGATTGTTGATGTCGTAGTAGCCGCCGGCCAGGATGGTGCCGCCGGCGCCGTTCGGCACCAGGTCGCCGGTGGTGAAGAAGGGCTTGTAGGCCAGCTTGTAGTCGCGTGCGCTGCCGTCGGTGAAGGACACCTTCAGCGTCGAGCCCACCGTGGTGGTGGCCATCGCCGCCGGATTGGCCAGCGTGGGCGCTGCCATCGAGACGAAGCTGGCGGCCGCGAAGGAGGCCGCCGGGGTGGTGCCGCCGCCGGGGTTGCCCGCTGCCGGCGGGGTGTCGTCGTCGCCGCCGCAGCCGGACAGCAGCGCGGGCAGGGCGAGGCCGCCGAGCGGCAGCATCGGGGCGCCGACGAGGAGCTTCAGGGCCTGGCGTCGGGAGGTTTTGGGCAGCGCGGTCATGGGGTGTCCGGTTGTTGTGGTCGATCGAAACGGCCTTCGTTTGTCATGCAATGGAAAGCATATCGAAGGATTTTGGAAAACTGGACGCGAGTGTAGGTGCGCTTCGTGAAAGTTTTTTGAATGCTGAATGTATTGATTTCGGAATCTTGGAGGGCGCAGGGCGAGGCGGCGGTGGGCCCGGGCATGTGGCGAGGGGCAGCGGCCGGGCGACGCGATCGTGCCTGGAGAGCCGCGTCGCGGCCGGGGAGGCGGACAGGAGCCGGTGACGAGGGCCGTCGACGGGAAGGGCAGGCGTGGCGGGGGGGAGCGGGAAGAGCGTGAGGCGGCGGGCAGGAAGGCGGGCGGCGCCCGGCTTCCTGCCCGCGAAGCGGGCGAGCGCAGGCGCCGTCTAATCCCGTTCTGGCGTGGCCGAGATGCGATGGATCGACAGGTCGGCGCCGTCGAATTCGGCTTCCTGGTCGAGCCGCAACCCGAGCGACACCTTCAGCACGCCGTACACCAGCGTGCCGCCGAGCAGGGCGACGGCGATGCCGCCCAGCGTGCCCACCAGTTGCGAGAGGAAGGACACGCCGCCGAAGCCGCCCAGCGCCGGCTGGCCGAACACGCCGGCGGCCAGCCCGCCGAGCGCGCCGCACAGGCCGTGCAGCGGCCACACGCCGAGCACGTCGTCGATGCGCCAGCGGTTCTGCACGCAGGTGAACATCACCACGAACAGCGCGCCGGCGGCCGCGCCCGTCACCAGCGCGCCGAGCGGATGCATCACGTCGGAGCCCGCGCAGACCGCCACCAGCCCCGCCAGCGGCCCGTTGTAGGTGAAGCCCGGATCGTTGCGGCCGGCGAACCAGGCGGCCAGCGTGCCGCCCACCATCGCCATCAGCGAGTTGACGGCCACCAGGCCGCTGATCTTGTCGAGCGTCTGCGCGCTCATCACGTTGAAGCCGAACCAGCCTACCGCCAGCACCCAGGCGCCGAGCGCGAGGAAGGGGATGTTCGAGGGCGGATGCGCGGCGATCCGGCCGTCCTTCGAGTAGCGGCCGTGGCGCGCGCCGAGCAGGATCACGGCCGGCAGCGCGATCCAGCCGCCGAAGGCATGCACCACCACCGAGCCGGCGAAATCGTGGAAGGGCGCGCCGAAGGCGTGCGCGAGCCAGTCCTGGATGCCGAAGCGGTCGTTCCAGGCGATGCCCTCGAAGAACGGGTAGACCAGCCCGACGATCACCGAGGTGGCGATCAGTTGCGGGTTGAACTTGGCGCGCTCGGCGATGCCGCCCGAGACGATCGCCGGGATCGCCGCGGCGAAGGTCAGCAGGAAGAAGAAGCGCACCAGGGCGTAGCCGTTGTGCTGGGCCAGCGTGCCGATGTCGTCGAAGAACTCCACGCCGTAGGCGACCGTGTAGCCGACGAAGAAGTAGGCGATGGTCGAGACCGAGAAGTCGACCAGGATCTTGACCAGGGCATTGACCTGGTTCTTCTTGCGCACCGTCCCCAGCTCGAGGAAGGCGAAACCCGCGTGCATGGCGAGCACCATGGCTGCACCGAGAAGGAGAAATAAGGTGTCGCCGGCCGTTTTCAGACTGTCCATCCTGTTGCCCGTGTTTGCTCGAAAAGAGGGCATGTCGAGCAAGATTCGGGCCAATCAGGTGAAACGATGCGTGAAATCGGTGCGAGCCGCACCGTGTCGGGACGGTGACGCGCGAGCGGCTCGGTGGGTCGATGGCGTGTCGCGCGCCAGGCACGTGCGTGGTGCCGGCGCATGTCTGGAAGTGGTGCGAGTCTGCTGCTTGATGGTGCGCGGGATGCGCGTGCGTACGATTCCGGTGCGCCTGATATCTACCGCCAGGCGCGACTCCGCGCCCAGCGGCGTCAATGCGCCGAGAACAGGCGGCGCGGGCGCAGCAGGCGCCAGCCGAGGCGCGCGCAGCACGCCGACAGCGCGACGCACAGCAGGGCGGCCAGCAGCAGGGCAGGCACCGGGGGCAGGGCCGGTTCGTCGAGCCAGTCGAATGGCGCGAGCACGCCCTGCGTCACGATCAGCGCGGCGGCCCACAGGCCCGCCACCGCCAGCGATAGCAGCCGCGCGGCGTGCCGGCGCCGGCGCCGCTCGCCCGCATCGGGCCAGGCGAGCCGCGCGCGCCGGCAGAAGGCGAAGGTCAGGCCCAGCGCGACAGCCAGCACCAGCAGCCAGTCGAGGACATCCATCATGCAGGGAACCCAGGGGCGGAATCGATGACGCGATCGACTATAGGCAGGCCGTCGACCCCCGCCTATCAGTCGAATCCGAAAGATTTCGCGCCCGGTCTGAAAGCAATTGTCAGCTTGATGCAGCGCCGGTCCCCGCCCGTCGTATCATCGCGATTCCCGTATCGAGAGAGCGCAGGCACGCGCCAGACATCATGAAGCTTTCCTCCCGTTTTTCGGTCCGCCCGATCCCCGGCCTGCCGGCAGCCCGCGCGCTCGCCTCGCTCGCCGTCGCCGGCCTCGCCGCGTTCACGCTGGCCGGCTGCGACAAGCCCGCCTCGAACGCGTCCGCGCCCGATCACGCCGCCAGCGCGGTGGCCGCCTGCGTCTCGCGGGCCTCCACCTCGATGCCGATCTGCCGCTCGCGCGCGATGATGGCCTGCTCGGTCTCGAGCGCCTCGATGCGCTTGAGGGTGTCGTCGATCTCGGCCGGCACCGCGTGCTGGCTGATCGCCACGCGCGCGCAGGCGGTGTCGAGCAGGCTGACCGACTTGTCGGGCAGCTGGCGCGCCGGGATGTAGCGATGCGAGAGCTTGACGGCGGCCTCCAGCGCCTCGTCGAGCACCTGCACGCGGTGGTGGCGCTCCATCACGCTGGCCACGCCGCGCATCATCAGGACCGCCTTGGCCTCGTCGGGCTCGTCCACCGGCACGGTCTGGAAGCGCCGCGTGAGCGCCGGGTCCTTCTCGATGTGCTTGCGGTACTCGGCCCAGGTGGTGGCGCCGATGGTGCGCAGGTTGCCGCGCGCCAGGGCCGGCTTGAGCAGGTTGGCCGCGTCGCCGGTGCCGGCCGCGCCGCCCGCGCCCACCAGCGTGTGGGCCTCGTCGATGAACAGGATCACCGGGCGCGGCGAGGCCTGCACCTCGTCGATCACCTGGCGCAGGCGGTTCTCGAACTCGCCCTTCATGCTCGCACCGGCCTGCAGCAGGCCGATGTCGAGCGTGCGCACCTGTACGTCCTTGAGCGCCGGCGGCACGTCGCCGCGCGCGATGCGCAGCGCGAAACCCTCCACCACGGCGGTCTTGCCCACGCCCGCCTCGCCCACCAGCATCGGATTGTTCTGGCGGCGCCGCATCAGGATGTCGACCACTTGCCGGATCTCGCCGTCGCGGCCGACGATCGGGTCGATGCGGCCCTCGCGCGCCTGCGCGGTGAGATCCACGGTGAACTGCTGCAGGGCCTGCTGGCGGCCCATCTGGGCCGGCGCCAGCGCGCCGCTGGCCTCGCCCGGCGCGGCCCCCGCCGCGCCCGCTGCGCCCACTGCGTCGGCGCGGAAGCCGTCGGTGGCGCCCAGGCTGTCCTCGGGCGAGCCGGCCACGATCGCGGCGAACTCGTCGGCCAGCGTCTCGGGCCTGAGCTTGCCGAACTCGGCCGAGACCGCCTGCAGCGCGTGGCGCAGATGGCGCGTGCGCAGCATGCCGACCAGCAGGTAGCCGGTGCGCACCTGGGCCTCGCCGAACATCAGAGTGGCGAACACCCAGCCGCGCTCGACCGCCTCCTCCACCTCGGAGGACAGGTCGGAGATGGTGGTGCTGCCGCGCGGCAGGCGCTCCAGCGCGGCCGTCACGTCGCGCGCCAGGTTCGAGGGGTTGAGCCCGAAGTGGCGCACGATGCGATGCAGGTCGGAATCCTGCGCCTGCAGGATCTGGTGGATCCAGTGCACCAGCTCCACGTTGGGGTTGCCGCGCAGCTTGCAGAACACGGTGGCGCTTTCGATGCCCCGGTAGGCGATCGCGTTGAGCTTGCCGAACAAGGCGCCGCGACTGATCTCGGCCATGATGTCCATCCTGTAGTCAGTGAGGCGGCGCCGGGCCAACGGCGGCCACCGGTTCGAAATGAAAGGCGCGTCGCGCCGTGCTGCGTGCGCCGCGCTAGGCCACCGGCGTCAGCACCACCTGGTCGGCATCGGCCGGCTTGGCATAGCGCCCCATCCAGGTGTTGAAACCCATCCGGCCCGCCTGCCCGAGGTGGCTGGCGGGCACCTCCTCCTTCTTCAGCACGAGCTGCACGTCCCAGCCCTTTTCCTCGCCCGCGTAGAGCTTGACGGCGGCCGTCAGCTCGCGCAGCGCCTCGCCGCCGGGCAGGAAGCGGTTGAACTCGGCCAGCCCGAGCGGGCCGATGCGCAGCCGGAAGCGCTGCTGCGCACCGCGCACCTGGGCGCCCAGCGTGGCGTTGCGGCCCATCGAGGCCATCGCGCCGCCCATGCGCAGATGCGCGTCCTCGGGCAGGGTCATCCAGCCGACCACGAATTCGAGCACCTGCACCGGCACGCCGAAGTAGTGCTCCAGCAGGCCGCGCAGGCCCTCGGCATTGCGCGCCTGCGGCACCAGCCGCCCGGCGAAGAAGCGCTTGAACTGGTCCGGCAGCGCGTCGCGGTCCTGCAAGCGCGGCGTGGCGATGCCGATCAGCGCGCCGACATAGGTGCGAAAGCGGTCGCTCTCGGGCCGGTCGTACTGCACGGTGGGCTGCGCATCGGCCCAGGCGCGGTAGAACAGGCTCAGCATGCGGTGATGGAACACGTCGGCGAAGGCCGTCAGCGTCGGGTCCTTGGCATTGCGCTCGCGGTCCACCGCGTGTTCGGTGAGGTGCAGCGGCAGCGGCCCCTGCGGCCCGAACAGGCCCAGGAACAGCCCGTAGAGCCGCCCCGGCGCGCCGCCCGCGCCGGGCTCGAAGCGCTCGATGCTGCGCGGCGGGAATTCCAGCGTGGCCGCGTGCGCGAGCCGCACCGGATCCTCGGCCGGCTTGGTCGAGTGGCCCAGGCGCGGGCGGGCCGGGTAGGCGCATTCGAGCCGCCGCATCGCCTCGAGGAATTCGAAGTCGAACGGCCGCTCGCGCAGCGCCGCCTCCAGCGCTACAGGATCGGGCGCTTGCCGGGCGTTGCGGGCCATCGGGCCACCTCGTTGCGTTCTTGGGTGCGCAGCACGGTCTCGGTGAAGGCGTTCAGCGAGACGTAGCGCGCCAGGAAATGCTGCAGCACCGAGCCCAGCAGGAAGGCGCTGCTGCCCTCGAAGGCCGAGTCGGCGCAGGTTAGGGTGATCTCCAGGCCGCGCCCATAGGTGATCGGGCCCGGCACCGGCACGCGGCGCGTCACCGGCCGCGCCGAGGCCTGGCGGATGCCCTCGACCTGGCGGCGCGCGGCGGCGTCGAATTCGTCGTGGTAGAGGCCCAGCATCTCGCGCAGCGAGGCCGCGCCCTGCTCGCCCTCGTCCTCCAGCAGCGACAGGTAGTTCAGCTGCAGATGGCTGATCAGCCGCCAGGCGGTCTCGCCGGTGGCGACCGGCGCGCGCGGCCGGGTCGGGCCCGCCACGCAGCGGATCGAGGCCACCGGCGCGTCGGTGTCGAGCGTGAAATCGGTATAGGACTTGCCCACCGGCATGTGCAGCGGCAGGTCGCGATTGGTGCAGAGCAGGCGCAGGCCGAGCTGGCGCAGCGAGGTGGCGTAAGGCGCATCCTTGCCGTCCACCAGCGCGATGAAGGTCTCGCTGCCCACGTAGCTGGAGCGCGCGCCGTTCTGCTTCTGCCGCGTGGAGAGCAGGCGCGGCTCGCGGCGCAGCGTGTAGAAGGCCGCCTGGCCGCCGTGCCAGTTGCGCGAATTGCTGTCGTAGAACGGCAGGAAGCGCTGCTCGGGTTCCTGGCGATCGCCGTAGCCCTGCACCTCCAGCACGCTGTGCACCTCGAAGTCCATCGGCCGCGTGCGGTCGCCGAGGATGTGATATTCGGTGCGCCCGCCCTGCAGGTGGATGCGATCGGCGCGCCGCTCGAACAGGTTGGCCGCCGGCGTGCAGAACAGCCGGAAATTGCCGGCGTCGATCGCGTTGTGCAGGCGCGCCACGCTGCGGTCGAGCCACACCACGATCTCGAACTCCTTGCCGCGCGCGCGAGCCAGCAGCGCGCGCAGGCCGGTGAATTCGACGAAGCGGAAGCGCTCGGGGCAGGCGAAGTATTCCTGCAGCAGCCGGTAGCCGCTGAACGAGCGGCTGCCGTAGGGCAGCATCGCCTGCTCCTCGTCGAAGCCGCTGGCGCGCAGCGCGGCCCGCTCGTGATGCAGCTCGACGAATTCGCCCTCGCTGGCCGAGGCGGTGCGCACCGTGTAGCCCAGGCCGTTGGCCAGCAGTTGCTCGTAGAGCAGGGCCGGCAGCTCGTCGGCGCCGGCCAGGTAGACCGGCAGCGTGTCGAGCGCGAGCATCTTCGCCTCGGCCCCCGCCAGGGTGCGGAACCGCAGCCGCAGCCCGGCACGCGCGGCGCGCCCCGGCGGCGGTACCAGGCCCGCCGCGGCCAGCGCGGCCGGCGTATCGAAGTAGCGCGCCTCGGCCAGCTCCAGCGGCCAGAGCTTGACCTCGTGCGCGGTGCGGTATTCGCAGGCGGTGCGCTCGCCGAAGCCGGTCAGGCTGCGCAGCACCGTGTGCCGCGCCACCGCGTGGCCGGCCGGCGGCAGGTCCTCGGCCGTGTCGGGATGCAGCTGCACCACCGCCATCGACGGGATCGGCGACAGGTAATGCGGGTAGACCATCTCCAGCAGGTGCTGGGTGAACACCGGGTACTGCGCGTCGAGCTTGAGCTGCACGCGCGCGGCGAGGAAGGCGAAACCCTCCAGCAGGCGTTCGACGTAAGGGTCGGCGCACTCGAAGCCTTCCATGCCGAGGCGGCCGGCGATCTTCGGGTAGGCGCTCGCGAACTCGGCGCCCATCTCGCGCACGTGCTGGAGCTCGCGGTTGTAGTAACGAAGCAGGCGGGGATCCATGGGGCTTCAGCCGAACATTGGCGAGACGCGGAACTCGCCGGTTTCGAGGTCGACGTCGGTGCGCAGGTAGAGGCCGAGCGGCATCGGCTGGGCCCACATCTCGGCATCGATGCGGAACGACAGCGAGCGGCTGTCCATGCGCGAATCGTCGGTGCTGACGCTGACCTGCACGGTATCGGCGATCAGGCGCGGCTCGAAGTCGAGCAGCGCGGCGCGGATGCGGCTCTGCAGCTCGCCCGCGTCGATGCCCGACAGCGCGCTGCCGGCCAGGTCGGGAATCCCGAAGTTGAGCACCGAGTTGCCGACCTGCTCGAGGCCGGGCAGGTCCTCGTCCTCCCACTGGCGCGTGCAGTTCAGCAGCGCGGCGATATCGCGCGTCACGCACTCGCGCAGCTTCGCGGCCGTGATCACGCGCGCCTCGCGGCTCTCCTCGGGCTCGTGCGGCGCCAGGTCGGTCAGCCGGTCGAGCAGCGAGGGCTGCAGGCGCTCCTGCGGGGTCAGTTCGGCCATCGCGGCGGGCCCCTCAGCGCGCGCCGAAGGTGATCGAGCGCACGTCGAGCAGCGGGTACTCGGCGCGATCGGTCACCAGCATGCGCTGGCCGCGGCCGGTGAAGCAGTCCTCGCCGTGCTCGACCCAGGAGGTGCCCGCGGCCAGCGCCAGGTCGGCGATGCCGGAGCGCTCGCTGCCGGCGTAGCGGCACGGCACGAAGCCCACCGATTCGGCGCCGCTCGTCCAGGTGAGCTTGACCGGCGCCCAGACCTTGTCGCGCAGGTCGCTGGGTGCCTCGAACTCGAGCGAGCGCAACTGCGAGAACGGCGCCCACACGTAGCCGCTCTTCAGGATCAGCTCTAGGCAGGGGCCGAAGCGCGGATCGGCATCGGCGATCCACTCGAAGGGCTCGCCGTCGATGCTGCCGGCCACGGTCTCGGCCGTGTCGAAGGCGAGCGCGCGCTGGGTCAGCGTCTCGTCGACGCGGTTCTCGGTCAGCGCGTGCAGCGCGCGGATCAGCGGCGCGTGCCAGGCGGCCGGCTCGCCGGCGATGCCGGGGCACTTGCCGCCGGCCAGCACGGCGGCGCGCTCGTGCTCGCCGCGCAGCGCGAATTCATAGGCGGTCGACATCAGCGTGTTCTGCTCGTCGAGTTCGGCCGCCATCTTCAACTGGTTGGCCGCGCGATCCCATTCGCCCACCAGCGCGAGCAACTGGAACAGGAACACGCGCAGCGAGGCATCGGCGGGTCGGCTGCGGACCTCGGCGGACAGGGCGCTCAGCGCCTCGTCCAGGCGTCCGTGGGCAAGCAGCGCCGCGGCGTCGGCCGGGCTGGTGTCGGCAAGGGTTGGGTTCACGTGGGTGTTCCGTTGGACGGGGGAAAGCGGGTTGGGCGGGGCCGGCCGTGCCGGCCCCGTTGCGCATCACGCGCTTACTGCTTGGCGACCTGCTGGATGTCGAAGGTGAAGTCCTTGGTGCCGCCGTTGGCCTTGCCCTCGTCGTCCTGCGGCTGGAACGAGTACTTGAACTTGCCGAAGTGCAGCGTGATGTTCTCGGTCAGGCGCTCGTCGCCGCCGGTGCCGCCGGTCGACACCGAGGTGATCAGCACGCCTTCGCTGAGCTCGATGGTCACGAAGTCGGTCTGCTGGCCGGTGGCGTTGGTCACGTACAGGTAGGCGTTGTCGACGCGCGCGCCGGTACAGCAGGCGTTCAGGATCGCGTTCGAGCAGCTGTCGATGTACTTGGTGACCGTGATGTCCTGGATGTTGGCCTTGCCGCCCGAGGCGTAGCCGGCACCGGTATGCAGGTTGCCGGTGTTGCTCACGCCCCACGACCAGGCGATGATCGGCACCTCGTTCTTGTGCTTCGAGTGATTGGACGCGCCCTGGATCGTGACCGAACCGGAGCCGAATTTCAGGTGCATGTCGAATGCCATAATGACCTCTGCTTGCTATTAAAGTGCTCGCCGATCCGACGAACTGGGTAAACCGGAGCGCCTCGCTCCGATAAGGGCTGGGTACCATCGGCCGCGCGCGTCTACCGCGCGCGGCCCTGTTTCATGCGGCGCGTGCCGAAGGCAGGCGCGAGACCAGGCGCAGCGACACCGTCAGGCCTTCGAGCTGGTAATGCGGCTTGAGGAAGAACTTGGAGGTGTAGTAGCCGGGGTTGTCCTCGACTTCCTCCACCACCACCTGCGCGGCCGCCAGCGGCTTGCGCGCCTTGGTTTCCTCGCTGGAGTTCACCGGGTCGCCGTCGACGTAGTTCATCACCCAGTTCGACAGCCAGTTCTCCATCTGCTCGCGCGTGCTGAACGAGCCGATCTTGTCGCGCACGATGCACTTCAGGTAGTGCGCGAAGCGGCAGCAGGCGAACATGTAGGGCAGGCGCGCCGACAGGTTCGAGTTGGCGGTGGCGGCCGGATCGTCGTATTCCTCGGGCTTGGCCACCGACTGCGCGCCGATGAAGGCGGCCACGTCGGAGTTCTTGCGATGCACCAGCGGCATCAGGCCCATCTTGTCGAGCTCGGCCGAGCGGCGGTCGGTGATCGCGATCTCGGTCGGGCACTTCATGTCCACGCCGCCGTCGTCGCTCGGGAAGGTGTGCACCGGCAGGTTCTCCACCGCGCCGCCCGATTCCACGCCGCGAATCCGCGTGCACCAGCCATAGAGCTTGAACGAGCGGTTGATGTTGACCGCCATCGAGTAGGCCGCGTTCTGCCAGGTGTACTTGCCCGAGTCGGCGCCTTCGGTGTCTTCCTCGAAATCGAATTCCTCCACCGGGTCCGTCTTCGCGCCGTAGGGCAGGCGCGCCAGCGTGCGCGGCATGGTCAGCGCCAGGTAGCGCGCGTCGTCCATCTCGCGCAGCGAGCGCCAGCCGGCGTAGTCGGGCGTGGTGAAGATCATCGACAGGTCGCGCGGGTTCGCCAGCTCGTTCCAGTTCTCCATGCCGAGCAGGCTGGAATCGGCCGCCGAGATGAAGGGCGCGTGCGAGGCCGCGGCGATCTGCGAGATGCCGCGCAGCAGTTCGACGTCCTGAGGACTGTGGTCGAAGTAGTAATCGCCGATCAGGCAGCCGTAGGGCTCGCCGCCGAGCTGGCCGTATTCTTCCTCGTAGACGCGCTTGAACACCGGGCTCTGGTCCCAGGCCACGCCCTTGAAGCGCTTGAGGTTCTTGGCCAGTTCCTTCTTCGAGATGTTCATCACGCGGATCTTCAGCATCGGATCCGTTTCGGAATTGGTGACCAGGTGATGCAGGCCGCGCCAGGCGCCTTCCAGCTTCTGGAATTCGGCGTGGTGCAGCACGTGGTTCAGCTGCTCGCTGAGCTTGCGGTCGATCTCGGCCACGTAGGCGTTGATGGTCTGCGTGACGTCGTCCGAGACCACGTTCGAATCGCGCAGCACCTGCTCGGCGAGCGTGCGCACCGCGGCTTCCACCTCTTCCTTGGCGCGCTCGTTCTTGGGCTTGAACTCCTTGTTCAGCAGCGCCGCGAAATCGTTCGCCTCGGCCACCGCGCCCTGCGGCGCGCCTTCGAATTGCTTCTGGCTTTCCATGATCGCCATCACTCCTGTCCGGGTTCGGTGTCGGCGGCCTTAGGCGCCGAGCTCAGCGACTGCAGCAGCGCCGGGTCCTTCAGCGCCTGCGCGATCAGCTTCTCCGCGCCGACCTTGCCGTCGAGATAGGTGCCGAGATTGGCCAGCTGGGTGCGTGCCTCGAGCAGCCTGGCGAGCGAATCCACCTTGCGCGCCACCGCGGCCGGCGAGAAGTCGTCCATGCTCTCGAAGCTGATGTCGACCTCGAGGTTGCCTTCGCCGGTCAGCGTGTTCGGCACCGTGAAGTTGACGCGCGGCTTCATCGACTGCATGCGGCTGTCGAAGTTGTCGACGTCGATCTCGAGCGCCTTGCGCTCCTCGATCGGCGGCAGCTCGCCGGCATTGGCGCCGGACAGGTCCGACATCACGCCCATCACGAACGGGATCTGCACTTTCTTCTGCGCGCCGTACAACTCGACGTCGTACTCGATCTGGACGCGCGGCGCCCGATTGCGCGCAATGAATTTCTGACTGCTCTGCCTCGTTGCCATGCGCTGGTTCCTCTGAGGTGCATAAGGGTTCAGGAATCCGACGGGTGCCGGGGATGCCGGTGGCTGCCGTCGTCCACGACCACAGAACAGCGCGCCGTCGCGATCTATTCCATGCCGGCCGTGTTTTTCGCGAAGCGCGGCGGGTCCTGCCCGCCTCCGCCGCGACACGTCCGTCGGTGTCGTTGCTGGCCTTAACGCATGAGGCTTCGCGAATATTCCTTGGGCATACCGAAGGAAAACGTTTTGTTACGAATTCGCCGCGCGGCGCGCCGTGTGCACGCAATCCGTGCACAGAGTCACGCGCGCGACACATCGATCCGGCTTCGTGAAGACGAATCGGAATAAATGGCGGGGGCCGGCCGTTCAGCAGATATCCGGTTTCATTCAAGCGGCGCGCATGACGCGTCGCGGCGCTCTCGATGACACGTTATCCAGGTTTTTTCCATCGGCTCGGCCGGCTTGCCCGCCTCGCGCCGCTCGGCCTGCTGGCCTTCGCCTCGGCGGCGCAGGCCTGGACGCTGGTGCGCGCGGCGGCGCCCGTCACGGTGATTCACCAGACCGGTCTGTATCTGGCGCAGCCGGGCCAGCGGCTGGCGGTGACCGACATGGTCGAGACGCCGGCCCAGGGCGGCGCGCAGTTGCAGGACGAGAGCGGCCGGGTGGTAGCGCTCGGCCCCGATACGCGCGTGCTGTTCGCCCGGGACGCGCACCTGTCGCTGCTGCGCGGCTGGCTCAAGCTCGCCGACGGCTGCGCGGCGGCCGATTGCGCGGCACCGGTGGTGGACACCGAAGGCACGCGCTTCACGGCGCTGGACCACGCGGCGCTGGTGATCGCGGCCGCGCCGGCCGGCTATCCCGGCGCCGACGATGCCGACGCGGTATTCGTGGAAAGCGGCTCGGCGCGGCTGCTCGCGCTGGGCGCCGCCGCGCGCGGCAAGCCCGCTCAGGCGAAGCTGGCCGCGCATCAGTTCGCCGTGCATGCCCGCGCGGCGGCAGCCATCACCAGCGCGCTGAGCCCCGCGCCCGCCTTCGTCGGCGCGAT